>PQAM01000001.1 GCA_003104975.1 Candidatus Methylomirabilota bacterium | reverse complement strand
GGCAGCGCCAAGCGGTGTAAAGGCGGGGCTGGCCTCTTGGACGACCGTCGGTAGGGGAGTGACTCTTGACTGAGTGCCCATCGCCTCCCAAAGCGCCGCCCGCCGGTCCAGCCTGTCCTGAGCAGCGCCGGAGGAGCCGAATCCCTCGAAGGCACCCGCCTCGGCCAGCGCCGCGAGCACTCCCTTATTCAACTCCGTACGGTGAATGAAATCTGCAAGCGATGTGAAGGGCGCGATGCGGCGAGTATCCTCGATTCGCTTCCAGTCGCCTTCGCCCAACCCCTTCACGTACCGCAGGCCCATCTGCACAGCGAAGCCGCCTGTACTCTGCGGGCACGGCTCCATGGTACAGTCCCAGGCGCTTGCCTGCGCATCCACAGGCCGCACGATGAGGCCGTGGCGCTTGGCGTCCTCGACGATGGTGGCCGGGGCGTAGAAGCCCATCGGCTGGGCGTTGAGCAGCGCGCAGGTGAACTCCGCCGGGTAGTGTCGCTTGAGCCACGCCGTGGCGTAGGCGATCAGGGCGAAGCTGGCGGCATGCGCCTCGGGGAACCCGTATTCACCGAAGCCCCGGATCTGGGAGAAGACGCGCTCGGCGAACTCCACAGCGATCCCCTTAGCCTGCATCCGTGAGATGAGGCGTTCGCGGTGGCGCTCGATTTGTCCGGATCTTCGCCAAGCCGCCATGTCGCGCCGGAGTTGATCCGCCTCGCCTGGGGTGTAGTCGGCGGCGATCATCGCCAGCCGCATCACCTGCTCCTGAAACAGCGGTACCCCCAGCGTCTTCTCCAGCACCGGCTGAAGTGATGGATGAGGGTAGAGGACCGGCTCCTCGCCGCGCCGGCGACGCAGGTAGGGGTGGACCATGCCGCCGGTGATGGGGCCGGGGCGGACGATGCTCACCTCGATGACCAGGTCGTAGAAGGAGCGGGGCTGAAGTCGCGGAAGCATCGCCATCTGGGCCCGGCTTTCGATTTGGAATACCCCCACGGTGTCGGCTCGCTGGATCATCTCGAAGGTCGCCGGATCGTTGGGCGGGATGCCGGCCATGTCCAGCTCGAGGCCGCGGTGTTGCTTCAACAGGCGGAAGCAGAGATCGAGGTGGCTGAGCGCCCCCAGTCCCAGCAGGTCCACCTTGAAGAGGCCCAGCGCCTCCAGGTCGTCCTTGTCCCACTGGATCACTGTGCGGCCCGGCATGGTGGCGTTCTCGACGGGGACGATGGTCCAGATCGGATCGTGGCCCAGCAGAAAGCCGCCGGGGTGGATGGAGAGGTGGCGGGGCACCTCCAGGATCTCATTCGTGAGGCGCAGCAGATGCCGGTGCAGCGGCGTCTCGGGATCGAGTCCGGCCTGTCGCAGCGCCTCAGACGTGATGTCGCCATGGTGGGACAGGAGCCGGGTCAGGCGATCCATGGAGGTTTCCGGCAGGCCGAGCGCCTTGCCTACGTCGCGGACCGCCGATCGAGGTCGGTAGCGGATCACGTTGACCACCATCGCAGCATGGGAGCGGCCGTAGGTGTCGTAGACGTGCTGGATCACCTCCTCGCGCCGGTTGTGCTGGATGTCCAGGTCGATGTCGGGCGGCTCGGCGCGCTCGCGGGAGATGAACCGCTCGAATAAGAGCCCCATCCGTACCGGGTCGATGGCCGTGATACCGAGGCAGTAGCAGACCGCCGAGTTGGCCGCCGAGCCCCGCCCTTGACAAAGGATGCCGCGCTGCCGGCAGAACTCGACGATTTCCCACATGGTCAGGAAGTAGCCCGGATAGTCGAGGGCGTCAATAAGGTGCAGCTCTGTCTCAAGCTGCCTGACGACGTCGGGCGGAACCTTACCGTCATAGTGGCGCCTGGCCCCCTCGAAGGTGAGTTGCCGCAGCCGCTGGGCGGAGCCTGCCCTGAGCAAAGCCGAAGGGGTGGTGCCGTTCGGAAGACGCTCCGAGGGGTAGCGGTACCGAAGCTCGGCCAGGGAGAAGGTGCAGCGGTCGGCTATCTCCTCGGTTCGGGCGACAGCCGCCGGATCGTCCGCGAACAGGGTCGCAAATTCATGAGGCGATTTGAGGTAATGTTCGGCGTTGGGTTTGAGTTGACGACCGGCGGTCGAGACGGCGACGCCGTGGCGGATCGCGGTCAGTACATCCTGGAGGGGGCGACGGGCTGAGGTATGGTAGAGCATCTCGGTAGCCGCGACAAGGGGCAGGTCGTAGCGAGCGGCACGCGCGCGCAGCCGCGCCTCCATCCGGATCTCGTCGGCCTGACGATGACGAGCGAGGAGCGCGTAGAGCCGATCGCCGAAGGCCTCACGCAGTGGGCCGGCTACGTCGTCAGGATCGGTTTCGCCTGCCCTGTAGGGGCGGGGTGACCCCGCCCCTACGCTCATATCGCCCCACAGTGCGATCAGGCCGCTTGCGTGTCGACAGACCTCATCCCATGTGACGGAGGAGCTTCCTTTAGGAGAACGCAGCCGCCCGATGGTGATCAACCGGCAGAGATTGCTGTAGCCGTTCCGATCCTGAGCCAGAAGCACGAGGTTCGAGTGATCGGCCAGCGCGATCTGCGCACCGACGATGAGATGCAGACCAAGCTCGCGCGCCTTGACATGCGCCCGGACGATTCCGTAGACGCCATCGCGGTCGGTCAACGCCAGCGTCTTCAGTCTCAGGCGATAGGCTTCCTCAACCAGTTCCTCAGGGTGGCTCGCGCCTTCGAGGAACGAGAAGTAACTTTTGCACCAGAGCGGGGTATACGAATGTGAAGCCATCGGCAGACAATCCCTTGCGTCATTGCGAGCGACTAACGGGAGCGCGGCAATCTAACCGTTCTTCCCTATCGTCTACTTAAAACGGTGAGATTGCTTCGCTGCGCTCGCAATGACACTCGCTGTGCATATACAGTTATTACACCTAGTTATGGTGATTTATTCAACTGTTCCATGAAGAAACCAGCAGCGGCGATTCTGGTCGTAGTAGACCCACAGTAGTTCGCCGCGACGGGTTTCGACGAAGTAGTAGCCGCGATGCGTCTCTCGTCCCCACCACCCGCCGCTGACGATATACGGTCCGTACAGTAGGGGCGGGGTCACCCCGCCCTCACTAGGTGGTACACGCAACGGGACCGGCTTGGTAATGATCCGACGCACCAGACTCCGCTCTCTAGTTGCGAGTTTCGAGTTGTGAGTTGTGAGTGCTCCCCCTGACCCCTGACCCCTAATCCCTAATCCCTGTTTTAACGGTTCCCATCTGAAACTCGCTTCAGGGAGGTGGGCGTCCGCAAGCCGTACCCGTCCTACCGCCTCATCTCCGAAGGTGGCTCGAATGCGGGCCAGTGCTCGATTGGCTGCATCCGGATCGCGCTTGAGCCGTTCCATAATCAGCCGATGCTGTTCGGCTGGCACCGGAACACCAGTTGCCGTCAGCTCTATCTCGATCACCCCGGCGGAAAGCGTAACGGCCTCAAGCCGCAACCGAACGAGATCGAGTATCTGCGTCGCATCCAGCGTCGGGGCCGCGGGACAGACGTGCCCCTCGCGCCATTCGCCCCCGTCCAGCCGGAGGCGAAGCATGAGCCGGGTAAGCGCCTCGCCTCGGGCGGCCAGCGCCTGAAGTAGCGGATGGAGCAGCCCTTTGAGGCGGAATAGCAGGCGCATTGCGTCGGTCTCAGGATCATCGAGGACAAGCCGCTGTCGAATCGACTCCTGAGGCTTTAGCGGTCGTAGCGGTGTCCAGAGATCGCCGGACGCCATTCGGTGGAGGCGATAGGCTGCTTCGCCGAAGCGCGTGAGCAACCCGCCGGCCGGAAGGGCGAGGAGTGCGCCTACAGTCGTGACGCCCAGCTTTACGAGCGTATCCAGAAAATCCGGATCAAGTTCCAGACATTCGAGCCGAACCTGTCGCGCCGCGTCACGCTCATCGTCAGGATCATTGAATACCACGATCCCATCTTGCGCCATGGCCACGGCATAGGTCCCGAAGCGTGTGAAGCCCACTGCGATCGCTGCGCGGAAGCCCACGCCGTTCAGATCGGCCGCGATCAGCCGTGCCCATGCCTCATGTGATGAGTAGAGGCGAGTAAGCCCAACTCCGTTCAGCCAAAAGATACCGGGCTCGTCGACGGACGGCTCGATCTCCGGCGTAAATCGTCGGAGCCGTTCCGTGATCGCCTCGATTGCCTCATTGATCTCGGCAAGTGGAACTACACCAGCCCGCAGATCGGCCGCCAGCGAACAGCCGGCGGTGTAGCGGAGGCCGGGACGCACGCCGACCTTATGCGCCGCCGCATTCACGTAATAGATGAACCCATGTGGTCTATCTTCAGTAACGACGGCAATCGGACAGGTCGACCACTCGGGATGGCGACGGAGCAGAAGCTGCAAGGGGAGAGCAGGGAGACTAACGCAGGCCAGCCGGTCCACAACAGACCTCCATGTGCCGCCAGGTCGGACCACGGCGCTTATCCTTGAGGACGGTGAGCCCGCACGCAAAACGGCCTGCCTGTGCGTCGCACGCAGACAGGTCATCGGCCAGCCGCTCCCTCCTGGCGGTAACCCTGAGCGAGACGAGCGGGCCCAGCGACGGGACCTCATCCCCCTTTGCCGTAAGGCAGAGGAGGGCGGTCTGATGTTTGTGCGCCAGACCTGCCAGGCGAATCTGGAGCGGGGCGGGGACATCAGGCTTGGTGCCTAAATCGAGCACGACCAGACCGAAGGCGCCCGACCGTATAAGTTGATCTGCGGCGCGAGCTACCGCCCTGTCATCAGAAACTCGGACGATCACCAAAGCGTCAAGATCAACCCCTCCCTCAGCCGCGTCGGGTGGATAGAAGAGGCTGTCGTCACGCGTGATCCAGGCTACCGGCTCGTTCTGCCGCTGCGCCTGTAACACCAGTCCGAAGGCCAGCGTGAGCGAAGCCGTCGCCCCCGCACCCGAAATCTCCACCAGCCGCCCGGCAACCTGCTCAAGGCTCCATCCTACCCCTTGTGCGCTTCTCTCTTGCTGTAGCGAAAGGGCGTGACTGCTATAGGACTTGTTGATATACATATGACTAACATCATGAGCCAAAAAAAACGCCTACCCATCAGTCACCGCGAGCACGCAGAGGTCGGATTGCAAGACATGGCCTCCGGTGTCGTGCTCGCTGGTACCTCATCCCAAGTCCTGCCGTCCAGGAGACGACCGGCGCGCTTCTTGTTCGTACCGCCCCATTGCTTGAAGAAGAAGGGGACACCGGCCTGACGACATGCCTGCAAGATCTCGACGACCCATGATCGCTCTATCGGGCGCGCCCCCGGCCCCGATTCGCCCCCGACAATGGCCCAATCGATGCCCCGCAGATCTACGGCGCCAAGTGATTCTAGCAGCGGCTCGAAGGAGATGAACTTGATAGCTGCCGGGGTATGCCGAAGGTGATCGATCCGATACAGATACGACCTGGCCTCAATGCTGACACCCATCCAGATGTTGTCCGTCCACGGCAGCGACGGGGCCAATTGCCGGAACCGCTCGGATCGCTTGGTGAGTACCTGGAATTGATGCCAGTGCGCTTGCTGCATCACCTCAAACACTCGGACGATGTACTCGACAGGCACCGCTTCGTGAAACAGATCGCTCATCGAATTGACGAAGATCCGATGGGGCCGCTTCCAACTGAATGGAAGCCGGAGCATCTGTTCCTGAAGCGTCACCTCGAAGTCGTTCCGATAGTTGTAGTTACCCATGGCCTGCAGGCGATGGGACAGCCGCTCCGCATAGCAATGTTGACATCCTGGGCTGATTTTCGTGCAACCTGTGACTGGGTTCCACGAAAGCTCCGTCCATTCGATATTCGTCCGCGCCATCACAGCCACCCTGCCTCGGCAGCGAGGGCGATCACCTCGAAGAGTGCAGCACTATCAATACGGGGCGGATGCCATTCGAGTGGAGAGCGGTCCTTTTTCGAACTGTTACATGACGCGCAGGCGGGTACCACGTTGCCAGGTTGTGTCTCCCCGCCGCGCGATAGGGGCAAGACGTGATCCCGGGTCTCGGGGAGGCCACCGCAATAAACACACTGCTCTCCGTAGAGATCGAGCAGCAACTCCCCCGCGGCGGGAGGCAGTGGTTGAGTTCGCCGCTTGCGCGCCCTAGCCCGTGCTCGGATTACCGGCCCACCCATGCCCGCGTAGTAACGGCGATACGCTTCGCGCTCGTGGGCTCGGCAACGCCCCTGCTTGGTCACCTCTGTCGCTGGCAGCCAAGCTCGGCAGTCACAGCACCAGCGCAAGCCTCGAGCGGCCATCTGGCGGCGAAGCTGCTGGCCGGGGCGAGCCGGATCTTGGCGACGATACGTCCGCACGCGCCGCCCACCCCGATCAATCCACATGGCATCGGTCCATTCGATTGCGGTGTTGTCTGCCATTACCCATTATCCCTTCTTTGGGCTAGCGCCGAAATCGGTTCCGATTCCCGCTGGCTGTCGCCAAAAGGTTTGCGGGCGGACACAACAAACTCAAACAGTTCCTTCTTTGAGGTGCGCTTACGGCTTGTCTGCACCGTGACCGACTCGAATCCAACAGCCTCGAACATGGCTGCGTAAATCATTTCGACGGGGAGTATGACGTCATAGAACTTGGAATTCCCAATAATGTAGTGAATAGCGCTGCCCGGCCTCATGAGACGAAACAACCCTCGGCAGTGCTGGACCATATCGATGAAGTATTTATGGACATAGCGGGCAAGGATATCACTCTTAGCGGCGATCCGCTGTAGGATAGCCGGAAACTTTTCATGGGGGATTTCCACATCAGAGTCTGGCTGCCACTTACTTAAGTTGCTTGTAGCGCATCCCCAGGTTCCGCCGATGGCTCGCCAATCAAGTTCACCTGCTGCACGACCGCCATTCAGGAAACCGAGCCAGTACATGTACGGACGAAGCTCTCGGATATAACTCATACGGTTCGGGTATGGGGGTGACGTGATAACGCAGGTATAGTAGTCGGCCTTTAATCCGGTCTCAAGGTTCCGGGCGTCAAGGAGCAACACGCGTGGTTGTATGGCAATGGGGCTCCGAGCTCCCAAAGCAATTGTCGAGACGGCCTGCTCCCACGTTGCTACGACAGGGTTACCTTCGAAGCCAGGCAGGGCGACTACCTTCGGGTTCGGCTGCTTCTTGAAGGACATTGACTGGTGCCCAAAGCTGACATGAGCGTGATCCATCATTGTTCGGCAGAAAGCAACCTTGAGGAGATCGCACGCATTGGGTGACACGAGGTTCTCAAAGCTATTGATCTTGGCAATCGCATGACCTAAGGCTGTCAGAGTAGACGCATCCCACCACTTTTCGATCTGATGTAATGGGGGCACCCAGATTGGCTGACCGTTAGTGGACCGGATCGCCTCCGCCACCTGGCGGCTGGCCGCCATGAAGGAATTTATATCCGCTGCGTCGTAAGGTCTTGTTTTGACTATCGTAAGCCAGACGAGGAACGGGTTAATGTCGAGAGTATCGCAGGCAATGCCTTGCTCTGCACACACGAGTGCCGTGGTTCCTGTCCCGCAAAAGGGATCGAGGACAATGGCTTGCCTATCATGTGAATCCAGTAGGGCTTCCACTTGGTGGACCGAGTAGGCGGGGGTCAGCCGCAGCCACCCATAACGGGTGTGCCGCAGATTTCCTTTGAACGTCAGATAGTCATGCCTCCTCATGTTCGCCGCGCCGTTCACGTTACTTCGCCCTCAACAATACGGTGAGAACCCTTTCCAGTTCCTTTCTGAACCGAGCAGAGTTCTTCTCGAAGAAACCGGCCAAGTCATACCCCAACACATCGCGACAGAATGCGTAGGACTTTCTGTGCTGGAGTCACCTACAGTGCCAGTCAGCAGCAGCCACCGTGCTTGTGAGTAACGAATGGCTACGTCGTTGTCGATCTGCGTTGAGAGTAGTAGCAGGACTGGGATGTAGAGGTTGGCGTAGGCGTTGGAGGCATTGCTGATGTCTGCATTCTGCCGTTTGGAGTCCTTGCTCTTATAGCCTTGTCTCACCTCGAATACAGCGCCTCGGATCTGCGGGCGGAGTTCAGAGGTGAGGAGAACTTTCTCGTAGGTGGCTTGGAGCCATTGTTCCACGCGAGCCTTTGCGCCGACTGTGGCGATGTCGCCGAGAGTTATCCTTCCATCCAGACTGAGCGTCCGGGGCTGCTTGCCTGGCACGGGCACTTGATACTGCCAGCTTGCCTGCTCCGACGATAAGCCCAACTGATCCTGGAGAAGCTGGTGGAATAACCATTGACAACCGATACCCAACTGACGATAGATTGAGGTCATGCCGCCAGCCCCCTTGTGAGCGGCATACATGAGAGGAGAGTCCAGTCCGACCCAGTTGTAGAACGGATCGGCCCTGTACATCTGCTGAAACTGCCCAAGCGTTAACCCCGCCTTTTTACCCTTGCCGAACTTCGGCTTATAGGTAGCGCAAACCTGTATGGCCTTTGCTATCAACTGGAAATATTCCTCATCCTTTGACAACATTCTCGCCTCATCGACGCGCTTCTTGGTCATTAGGAGTTCCAGTCCCGTTTCAACGCTTGATTCTCCGTCGACAAAATCCGTTAGTTTCTGCTCTTCAAAGCAGATTGGGTGATCCGAGGACAGTCCCCACAGGTGCTGCCGTAGCCAAGCTCATTGAGCAGACCTTCGAGAAAAGCTTTTTCGGCGGAAAACGATGCTCTTGGACCAACCTTGATTTCCACCAAAGGGAGCCGTCGCGTCATTGGATTGCGAAGATCCATGAAAATGAAAGGTATGGATTCGTTGTCGCGCCCATAATACTGGATATTGGAAGCCTTTAATATGCCATCGTTCGGGTCCAGGATCAACCGAATCTCTCGTTCACTGTCGTAAGTTGGTGCCTTTATAAAGTCGATAAGTGTGAGCAAGTGGACGACAATCTCCCGTGTTATTCGGTCACGAAGTGCGGTAAGATGCTCGGACTGTTGCGAACATGTAGCAGCGAAAGTCTTCAAGTCGCAGATACCAGCTTTTACTAAACGCCATACAAGATCACATTGGTCGCGTTGGTTGTAGGTCACCGGTGCGCAGAAGATAAAGGGTTCTCCCCTCTGAACTGCAGGAACCTGCATCTTCAGCAATAGAGACAGGTTAAAGCCGATTGCAAAGCCCGTCCCAAATTTAGCGTAGGTCTCCCATTGTTCCGGGTGGTCGGAGCTGATTGTGAGGCAAGCGCAATATGCACTACTCAGTTCAGTTGTGTCATCGAGGAATTTGTCCAGGTTTTTACGGGTGTACGTCGCCAGGCTCTGGGCAACGTTTGGAAGGTCACGACGTCTGCCGACTTCGTTCAGTGCTTTGTAGATCACATTTCTTGCGTAGTCAAATTCTCCGGCGTCGTTCATTCTCATCCGGTATGTCGCCTGAAACCCACCACTCCCAAGAATCCCTTCCAATCCCGCATGTGTCGTATAGTGATAAAAGACGTCTAAAGCATCGGAAGGCATCACCGTGTACTGCTGGAAGACCTGACTGACTGTTAGAGGAAACGATTCCACAATCTTTGGCCATGTACCCATTTGTGGATCCTCCATGGCACTTTCCAAACCGGCTAATAGAGACATCCAACGATGGTAGTTATAAGTTCGTTAAGTTTCATCTATGCTCCGATTGATGGAATTTTGGTGCCCAATTAATTGCGCATTCACGTCACGGTTGCCCTGTCCTGTCCTGAGCCTGCTCGCATGCGTCTCGCGCTTAGATCTGAATTTTGTTGGTGAGGATCTCCCACCACATGCGCCAGTCGCCGAGGAAGCTGAGCCATGGATATGTGAACGTGGCCGGCTTGTTGTGTTCAAAGAAGAAATGGCCGATCCATGCTAAGGTGTAGGCTTGCACCAATGCCATTGGAACCAGCCACCACGTTTGCGTGATCGCGGCGGTAAGCAGCAGTGCGACCACGATCGTGGTGCCGATGAAGTGCAACAGTCGGCAGGTGCGGTTGGAGTGTTCGCTGAGATAAAATGGGTAAAACTCTTGAAATGTATGGTAAATCTGTGTGCTACGCATGGCTATTTCATTCATATGCTCGGCTTACAGCTTTCGGAAGACCCCGATGACCTTTCCCAAAATCTTGACGCGCTCCCCGTTCTCGATCCTGATCGGCGTGAACGCCTCATTCTCCGGCTTGAGGATCACCGTTGCACCATCAAGCTGGAAGCGCTTGACTGTGACCTCGTCCTCGACCATCGCCACCACGATCTCGCCAGGGTGGGCCTGCGGCTGCGCCGTCACGAGCACGAGATCGCCGTCGAAGATGCGGGCCTCGCGCATGCTGTCGCCCTGCACCTTCAAGAGAAAGGTCTTGCCGCTGCCGGTCCATTCCCGCGGAAGCGGGTAGCTCACCTCGACATGCTCGTCGGACAGGACCGGTTTGCCGGCCGTCACCCGGCCAAGCAGGGGAGTGAGGGCGGCGCGTTGCTCCCGGCGCAGGTCGATGGCCCGAGCCCGCTTGGGCGTACGCGTCAGGTGGCCGGCCCGCTCCAGCCGCTCGAGATGATACTGGACGCCCCGGATATAGATCTTCACGTGCCGGGCGATCTCGCGCTGCGTCGGAGGGGCGCCGTGCCGAGCCTTGTAGTCGGCGATGAAGTTCAGGATCTGCCGCTGCCGGTCGGTGAGTGTCATCGGGTCTCCCTGGTTTTTCTCCTCTCAACTTTAATATTATACATTAGACTAATATGTCAAGAAAAAAAGAGGATCAGCTCTTCTCGCGTATCTGTAGTTCCTTGATCAGACGGGTGAGGTAGGTCCGCTGAAGCCCCAGGGAGGTCGCGGCCTTCGATTGATTGCCTCCTGAGCGGTGTAGGGCTTCCCGAATGACCTGTCGCTTGTACGCGACAACAGCCTCATGGAACCCGCGAGGCATGTCTCCAGCGGGCGACTCCGGCGTGCCGGCGAGGACAGTCAACGGGAGGTCATCTGACGTGATCCGATCGTGGACACTCAGGACAGCGGCCCGCTCGATGAAGTTCGCCAACTCCCGCACATTGCCGGGCCAATGGTACCGTGTGAGCAACTCCCACGCATCAGGCGTAATCTCCTTGATCCGCTTTCCCAGATTGGTGCTGTATCGGGCCAGGAAGTGATTGGTCAAGGGAACAATATCCTCTGGGCGCTCTCGGAGCGGTGGAAGCGAGACGGAGACAACATTGAGTCGGAAGAACAGGTCCTCTCGGAACAATCCCTCACGGATCGCTTTATCCAGGCGTCGATTGGTGGCGGCTACGAAACGAAGATCGACCCGGATCGGCTTCGTCCCGCCGACCCGCTCAAACTCGTGCTCTTGAAGAACGCGAAGCAGCTTCGCCTGGAGGCGTGGCTTCAAGTCGCCGATCTCATCGAGGAATGCGGTGCCCCCATCCGCCAACTCTAACTTTCCGCACTTGCGCTGATGGGCGCCCGTAAAGGCCCCGCGCTCGTGTCCGAACAGCTCGCTTTCCAGCAACTCCTCAGATAATGCCACGCAATTGACGACCACAAAAGGTTTATCCCGCCTTGGACTCCATTGGTGAATGGCCCTCGCGAATATCTCTTTTCCGCTTCCGGTCTCCCCAAGCAGGAGGATCGTCGAACTGCTGGCCGCCGCCCGCCTGGCCACCTCAATGGCGTTCTGAATCTTTTCACTGTGTCCGATGATCGGCTGGCCCGGTCCCCTGACTTCACCGGCCAGTAAGAGGTTTTCCCGCTTCAGCCCCTCCCGTTCTAACGCCTTCCCAATGACCACTTCCAGATGTCCGGGACTGAACGGCTTGGTCAGGAAGTCGTAGGCGCCGACGCGCATCGCCTCAACCGCTTTTTCAATGGTGCCATAGGCTGTCATGACGATAGTGGTCGTCTCCAGCCCCTCATCGCGAATTGCCTTCAGTACCTCTAAACCGCTTTTCTTGGGCATCATGAGATCAAGGAGGGTGATCGTCGGCGAGTCCTCTCGCAGTCGCCTCAGCGCTTGCTCACCGTCTGACGCCTCCACGACCTCGAACCCCATCGCCTTCAGGCGATCACGCATCACCTCCCGAATGTCGGGGTCGTCGTCCACGATCAAGATCTTGCTGTGCTGGGCGCTCATGATAGGTTCTCCGCGTTACTTGGAGCGGTGGCGTTGCAACTCTCCACCAGAGGCCGTTGGGGCAGGGTAAAGGCAAATGTGCTTCCGCGGCCGATTTCGCTCGTAGCCCAGATGCGGCCCCCCTGCAGTTCCACCAAGCTCTTGGCGATGGCAAGGCCCAGGCCTGTCCCCTTCGCTTTCGCCTGTGCTCTATACTGGACTTGGTAGAACTTATCGAAGATATGGGGCAACTCTTTCGCTGGAATCCCTTCGCCGGTGTCGGTTACGGCAACTTCTATAAAGTCAGGCGTAAGGGGTAAGGCGTGAGGAGAGGTTACGTCACCCCTCACGCCTTCCGCTTCACGCCTTACGCCGGTCCGGGCTGTGACGGTGATCTCCCCGCCGGACGGTGTGAACTTGATCGCATTCCCAAGGAGGTTCATCAGTACCTGGCCCACCCTATCGCGGTCTGCATAGACGATCAACGGATCTGCCGTTTCGGTAAGTTGGAGTCGCAGACCCTTTTCTGTCGCCATCAGTCGAAGGGTTTCCAGCAGTTCGCTGGCGAGCCCTGAGGCGGAAAAGAAGGTGGGGGTAACTCGGACGCGGCCTTCTTCGATTCGCGCCAGGTCAAGCAGATCGTTAATAAGCCGAACAAGCTGATCAGTATTGGCCTTCACGCGCCGCAGGTACCATTGTTGCGGCTCGCTGAGCGGCCCCGTGATTTCCTCCAGCATGTTGTCGACAAAGCCCGTAATAGCGGTTAGCGGGGTGCGAAGTTCGTGCGAGACATTAAGCAGAAAATCAGATTTCGTCCGATCGAGCTCCTGCAACCTCCGATGTGACGACTCCAGGGCGGCGTTGACTTCCGACAGCTCGCTGGTCCTTTTCGCGATCTTGTCCTCCAAGCTGATATTCAGCGCTTCGATCTCGTGATAGGCGGAGGCGTTGTCGATGGCCATGGCGGCTTGCCTCGCCACACCATCCATAAGGCAGAGCTGCTCCGGTGTACAGGTGTAAGATTTTTCCCACCAGATGAGGAACAGCCCCCCAATGAGCTTCTCTTGAGCAACCATGGGCGCGAAAAGGCAGGATCGGAACCCGAGACGTTGGATAGCCGGATGCGCGCAGCGTGGGTCGGTAGGTACATCGATGGAGTAGACGGGCTCCCGCCGATCGAATGCCTCCTGGACAAGCGGCAACGCCCGCAGAGAAAGAGGACTCCGCTGGAAGGGTTCCGACACCCATTCCGGGAGGTTGTAGCCGGCAAAGGGACGAATGACCCCTTGCTCGGGATCGAGGAGGTAGGCCCCGGAGCTGTCGGCCTCCGCTGCGAGCGCCGCCTCTTTTGCTACGTGTAGAAGCGTCTCTTTCAGATCCAGTGTCGAGCTGAGGGATCGACTGACGGCGAGCAGCGTCTCGCATTCACGCAGCCGCTCCTGGGTGGCCTGAAACAGTCGAGCGTTTTCGATGGCGAGTGACACCTGACTGGCGATAGCGCTGGCCAGGAGCGTCTGGGCATCGGTAAACGGTTTGCCATCGACCATCTGGTGCAGAACGAGCACGCCGATTACCCTGTCTTGGCGGATGAGCGGGACGGACAGGAGTGCCTTCAGTCGGAATATCTCGATCCATCGGGTCGGCAGCAAGCCGCTGGTTGTCGGGTCCTCCAGGACAATGGGCTCGCGTCGTTCGATCGTGGCAATGATTGCCGGAATCTGTTCCCCTCTCTGACTCCCCATCTGTTTAAACTGTTCCCAAAGGTCGTCAAGTCGTTCCCCTGAGGCAGCCTGAGACATCATCGGAACTACTCGCTCACCTGACGCATCGCAAAGAAAGATTGAACAGACATCGGCTCCGCATGCCGCCGCAGTGCGCTGGGCGACGATCTTCAGCAGTTTTGTGAGATCGAGCGTGGAGGAGACCGCCCGGGCAATTTCCAGCAACACGGCCGGAGTATCAGGGGCATGAAAGGGGGTACTGGAAGACGTGCTGTTCATGCCCGCAAGGCTATCACACAACCTCACAATATGTCAGCTATTATGTACCGTGGTTAAATCGTTGGGCTCTGCAGAGCAATACCGCATGCGCTGATAGCGCGCCCATGAGTATGAAAGTCGACGCCTTATGCCCCTCGCCTCCTTTGGAGGAGAGGGCGAGGGTGAGGAGGGACTTTCCAATCAATTGGAAAACTCTGCGAGTAGCGCTTCAGCGCAGGCATTCGCCGCGTCCTGTAACCTTCCCTTCAAGAGCGCCGCGTCGTGTGCGGTCCACTCGTCTAGGGTATACGATTGCTCGCCGACAAACTGTTTTGGGCCGAATAACAGTGTGGGGTTTTCCTTGATTACCCACGGAACACCGCCTCCAATGGAGTGGCACGTGCCCTGCCACAGAATCTTCGAATCCTCCGACCGCAGAAGCCGGGCAACCTCCGGGCTTTGCGGCGCACCGTGATACTTCGAAGCCTTCAACCGCAGAAGCCTGACTTGAACCGCATATCTGAGACGGTACCGGTCTGCTGAAAATAATGAGGGGAGGCGATCTAAATCCCATGAAGCGGTGAGAAAATCGAACGCCACGACCGAGCCAAAGGACTCGGCGAACTGGTACGGCTCGTTCACGGTGACAGGCTCGCTGATAGGGCGAAGATTGCCGAGCTCCAGCTTCGTGCTTAGTGCATCCACGAATCGCGCTTTGACTGCAAGTACAGGGTCGACAATGGAATACTTTGTCCTGATCTGTTCTCCTTCCCGCAGTGCTTTCGCCTGGAGACGCTCATTGGCCTTTTCGCTGAAGTAGGGCGCAAACAGAACGGTCTGGGCGCCAAATCCCTCCAGAAAATAGGCCCCCGCGTCGCCCATCCAGACCCGGAAAGGCGTCGGCGTCTGATGGTGTATGACCACAATTTCGGGCTGGTCCCGCAACCACGCGACATCTTTTACAGCGAGCGGAATCGGCTTGGCTATCTCAGGTCCCGTCGTCGCGCAGCCCACCGCAACTACGGTGAGAAGTAAGGTGATGAAACGTCCAAGATATCGCATAGCTCTTTCCTTCTTCCACCGACTGCGGCCAATTTGGCTCATGGCACACTCTCTGACTCCCAGCGTGTTCCCATTTCGAAGTGGATGGGCGGAACCGGGAAGTCGGCGCCCGCCTTCTTAATTCCATCAATTGACAAGACGAAACCCTGGTCGGGCGGAGGTGGATTCATGTCGAACTTCAGCGCGAAACAGCTCCTACGTGAGAAGTCAATAGGGCCCGTAGGCTTTTGAAAAGACCCCTCATCGCTCGGCCAGTCATTACCACAATACCAAGCGATATAGTACCTCCAGACTTCGTAGGGCGGCCGAGATGGACCAAGGTATCCCACGGGGCTATAGCTTTTCCCATCATCAGTGCGAAGCGTGACACTTGCAGGATCGAAGGAGAAGACAGGATCCTCAAACAGGCACTCAGGGCAGACGGTGCGAAGGGCGTCACGTGTTCGATCGCAATTATTGTCCCGATCCTTTCTGGGGATCCCTAGACCTCTAGTTGGGCAACGTTTCTTTTCCGGATTGAGATAGAGCTCAACTATGAAGAAGTTGTGAGGGTTATCGGCCACCGAGGTGATGTCGATCGGGAGCGGGATAATGGGCACTACCGGGCCAAAAAGTACGAGACCAGTGCGGTAGTTGCGAGCTTTCACTGCGAGATCCAGCTCGCCCAGGTCAAGAACACCCGCGTCGCTGATTTTTGCAGCGCCATCAGGTACCGTTGCTTGGCTGAACTTCGTACGGGTAACGCCGATACACCCTTGAATAGCCGTTGCGGTACAAACGATGAGTAGAAGATATGTTAACCTTCGCATGGCGCTCGCCTCCTGCTTATTCTTCTTGCTTCTTTTCCAAGGGAATCGGACTACCTTCCGCATCCTGCAGCCTGGCCGATTTGACCGTTTGCTGCGCGTCATAGGTAACGACGGCATTCATCTTGGTTCCGCTGTATGCCGACTCGATCGGGGTGCCGATGAGTTCCCACAATCCTATGCTGAAGAAATCAGCAGCGAGGTGCCACGTGGCCCTGGCAGCCTTGACGCCTCCTGAGTAGCCCTGGACGAATTGGAACACATCGACCTCGGATCCATGAACGTCTTTGCCGCTCCAGGCAGGCTTTCCAAGAACGGCTCCGACGTGAAGCCGTGGCGTCCCCTCGGTCAGCACCGCGAGATCCTTGCGCCCGGGCTGGGTAGCGGCCATGATGATGCTGCACGACGACAGAAGCATACCGGCAACCACCAGTGCGGCGATCCTGGCGATAGACATTACTCATCCCTCCCTGCTCAGGTAACCGATAGATCACCCAGCGGCGTCTTCCTGATTAGCGCGGCTCGTCAGAGGGCGGCTCCTCTTCCCGAGGTGCTTCGATGCCTGTCTGGTGTGCGTCGGAGCCGGATGCCTTGGTCGGGGTCGCGGGCGTTTGCGAGCATTCGTTGGAATTCCAGGCAATTAAAGGGACCGCCACCGGCGCCATGAAGACTGTAAAATACGCGCCAACGGGGAGCGCGAAGGGGATTTCGAAACAGCCGAGAAGATTGCCACTGGCGCAATACGCGATCATGTCCTTTTGGAACCGTAACGGGAGACCGAAATATTCGCGTAGCCGTACCTTCGTGGAGCTCGGGCAGTATGCCTCTGTGTCGATTTGGCCGTTTGGTCGAGCCTGCTGAGTTGTGGCGCACCCCGCAACCGTCAAGATAAGGATTCCCGCATAGACTGTGCGCAGGGCGTGTCGCTTCATGCTCATCTCACCCTCCTTTCGTTTTGCCAGCGCTATCACTGGTCCTGATCGGCAGGACCCGCGTAACGCACGGGGCTCAGCTACTCCCTACTGACTAGTGATGAGCACGAATCCTGCCAATCGGTGAGGCTCCTTTGCTGCATTAGAGAGTGAGGCGTCGGCTTCTGCGTTGGTGCGTAGTTAGGATTTGTGGGGCAAGAGGCCATGGGGGAAGTAGGGTGGCCGTCGCTGATGCACAAGCAGATACAGTGTGAATGAATTTGGATAACGTTTCGGCGAGATGGCGAAGGTCAGCGGTCGGGGAGGATGACGCGCTTCGGGGCCTGTAGGAGCAGGAGGAGGAGGTCGCGTACTGTGTGAGTCAGTGACTCGACCGGGGCAATGGAGATGCTCGGGTCGTCCCAGGGGCCTTTCATGTCGAAGTAGGTGACGGCGAGGCTCTGTTTCTTGGGTAACAGCCGGCCCAGCAGCGGGATTCGCCGGATCCCCTGTTCCAGGACCTGAAGCGGCCTGACCGCCAGGTCCAAATCGACACGCTGGTCGGCCAGCGTCATCTGACCCACCGCCGTCAGCCGCATGACCTCGCTGTCAAGTAGAAGATTGGTTGTGTGCAGTACGCCGTCCTTGACCGTAATGTCTGCGCTGATCCGGCGGTAGGGCATCCGTTCCCTGGTAAGGTCGGGCAGGCGGTACGGCTGGGCCGGCGCCCCAAGCAGGCCAGTGAGCCGCACCAGGGCGGGATAGTGAGAGAGGCTGCCGTCCTGGAGCCGCGTTGAGATCTGACCCTGCAGCGTGGGAATGGTAGGGCGGTTCGGAGTGGTGTCGAACGCTAGGGCGGCACGCGTGGATACGGTACCGGAAACCCAGCGTCGCTCGGGCAGCAGTTGATCATTGATCAAATCGAGGGAGGCGCGATCCACGTTGAACTCCAGCGTGTGATGCCACGATCCTCCTTCGCGCTGCGCCGTTCCTTCCCCCTTCAGTCGGCCTGCAGCCGACGTCCCCTCTGCAACGATGTAACGGACACGATCATTCTCGAATGTTACCTCGCCGGTCTCCACGGAGATCCAGATCGGAATGATCTTCGGCTTGACCTGAACGTGGGTGAGCTCGGCGCGCCCCGTTGCTCGGAACGCACCAGGCTCACCAGTCAGCGAGAGCTGCAGTCGTGGCGCGCCTTGCAGATCATTGACTGCAGGTATCCATGGCCTGATGATGTCGAAAGGGACATGGCCGAAGAGGGAAAGGTCGAGCCGGCCGCCCGGCCTAAGACTCCCCGTCATCGTTACAGAGAGGCCCGAGCCGATTAACTCTAACGAATCGATGCGGAGTGCGTCAGGCTCCAGAACAGCATGCGTCGGCTGCCGTAGGCCGAACGGCGTTGAGCCCGCCATTCCTCGAATAGTGGTAAGTTCGATCCGGCCTGTCAGGTCACCGAGTCCCGGTAATGTTCCGAGGAGCCGGGCGCGGCCGTCGACGCGCGCCGTGAGAGGAAAACGTAGCCGCGCGTGCAGTACCTGAAGCAGCGGTTCCAGATTCAGGTCGGTTGCCGAAATCTCAGCCTCCATCGGACCACTCAGCATTGCGGGTGCGACACCTGTCGCGCGGAGTGTCCGGCTATCGGTAAGCTCCCAGCGCCATCGGTTGTCTTCAAGCCAGAAGCGAATCCGTCCGTTACCGACTTTCATATCATGAAAGACCAGATCCTTGATCGCGAGTTCGCCTTCGACGCGACGATCTGGCCACTGCGCGGCACCTGAGAGCGATATGACGAGCCCACCTCTGCCGCCTCGTTCGGCCAAGGCCCGGATCGAGGCGACGTCCACCTTTGTCGGGAGTATGGCAAACCGATAGCCCCCGCCGACCGCTATAGTACCGGAAGCCTTAAAGGGGATTCCATGATAGCGCCCCGTGAGCGAGGGGATCGCGAGTTCAGTCGCTGTGAGGTTCAGCCTAGCGTCGAGTGCGTCGATTCGTTCGGTTCCGATCCGCACCTGCTGCATGTCGATATCACCCGCTCCATTCAGGTTTGACGCGAGCCCGGTAAACCGGAACTTGGCAACGATCGGTCCAGCGACAGGTGCGTCCGTTCGGAACCACCGGACCGCGTCCTCAAGTAGACCTTGAAGGCCGAGGTTGAGATCGGCCGTCATCGTCTTCAGATCCACGGTTCCATCTGCCGTCAGTCGACTCGCGTTGTGGTGGAGCGACAGACGTTTCACTGTAAGCAGCCCGTTCTGAACCATCGTATCCGTCTGTCCCACAAGGCGTCCGCTGTCGTCCTCAAGCAGAAGGCTTGTCTTGAACGCTTGAAGAGTTGTCTCGGCAACGATCTTCCCCTTGACGGTAAGATCTTTACGCCAAGGGGCCGTGCCGCCAAGTCGCGACGCGAGCGCCCCGGGGTCAAGCTGTCCTGCGACGTTCAATTCTACCTGCGGACGACCAGCACCTGTGCGGACGATGCCCGTCACCGTGAGCGATGAGCCATCCTTCGCCAGACTGAGCCGCTCCACCTGCAGATCGTCGCGGGTCAGGTGCGCGCGTGCTTGCAGTCTGATCTTTTGCACGTTGTAAGTTCCGAAACGGACCGCCATGTCGTCGGTGGCTATTGCGGCCACCGCCTGAGCGGGAGAGGGCCAGTCGAGCCGGCCACGGAGACCATCGATCTGAAGGTTGCGCAGGGGTATGGTGCTCTGATAAGCGATAGCGCCCTGCTCCAGAAAGACCGGGAACCCTTCTGTCCCCCTTTCATCTGAGATCTTGCTGAGACCGGAGACCAACTGTGCAAGGGTCGATGACGATCTAGGACTATCGGTTATCTGCAGTCGGGGACCTTGGACGGTCAGCGAGCCTACCTGGAGCCCACCACGCAGGAGGGTAGTCAGCCGGAACGTCACAAAAGCCCGCTCGATCGTGAGGATCGGCAGATCGATGTTCCGCCCTGCCTGTGCCGGGGTTTCAGCAGACAGATCACCGACCGTGATCTCGCGGAGTTCTACGCTACCTCTGAGAAGTGCTGGCGATGCGCTTTCGATCCGTACGGGAAGGTCCAGATGACGGGTGAGCGTCCGCTCTGCAAACTGGCGGAGCTGTTCTGCAGCCATCCGCGTCTTGAGGTACAGCAGGCCGCCACCCCCCAGCAGCAGGACGACGAGAGCAACGATGAGGAGGATTACCGACCCACGAATTCGCGACATCATCCCTATGTAGCGTCATAAACCGCAACAATAGCCGTCATTCCCGCGAAAGCGGGAATCCAGCAAGGTACTGGATTCCGGAGCCTGCCCCGAACCTGATCCGGGGTCAAGCCCGGAATGATAAACGGTCTAGCGCTTGTGCCGTCCGTGTATAGTTGTCAGTACCAGACGTTGAAGATAGGGCAGCCTTCTGTACAACGTAGGGGCGCTGCTTGCCGCGCCCCTCGTCTGCACTTGCCAAGGTTCACTGACGAAGCATCTCACGATTCTTGCGTCCAATCAAGCGCCGCGGCGCGTTACCGCGCTTATATCTGGAAGGATACCCCCTTGTATCTGTCTCAATACCGAGCGTAAAGGTGGCACGCTCCCTGTCGCGGGTGACGAGTCGGTCCCCAAGCCCTTACTGGGAGCACACTTACAGCAGTCCGAGCTCAGCCGTTCTAAGCGCGCGGCGTGGTGGCACCCCGCGTGCACCATTATGACGCCTGAAAGATCCAGAAACCGGACCGAATCGAGGAGCACGAGTTCGAGGCAAGCGGTGGCATATTCGGAGAGCAGCAGGATGCTCTGCTTTGCGCGATTGAACCTTCACGCCGTCCTGTCCGACAGACAGGGTGAAGCAGCGGTGCTCGCCCGCATCAGCCAGCGTGTCCATGGGAACACAAGCGCTTTCGTCCCCAGCCTCCCTGACTGCTCAACATACGTCACATGGCGTATTGACGTAGGAGCGGCGTGTGCCACAATCAGCGCAGTGTGGTGGGGACGCTTGAGCCAGGGTAGGCAAACGGGCGTGGGGTAGCACGTACAACGAAGCCTGACTTTTTGTTTGTATTCCTGATTTGAACTTGTCATAGGCCGGGAAATGTGATTTAAAGGAGCAATTTGTTTCCTTGCCATTGGGAATCCGGTCGTACGCCAGGGTGCAGGGGCATACGGCCTGGTAAACTTTAGAGGACTATGGCCGGACTATCGAAGGGTTGGATCATGGTTGCTATCGCCGCCTGTGTGTTGCGGTCACCCTTGGTGCTTGCCCAGACGCCCTCGACCGCACCCTCTGAACCTGAGTCGTCTCTCTCTCTCTCTCTCTCTCATCTCGTGAGACCGCCCCAGCGGCATTAGGCCAGTCGTCCAACCCTGTCCTGCAATTACCCTCAGCGGATTCTCCAACTGTATCAGCTCCATTGCGTCCGCCGGTAGACAAACTGCGTTTCTCTCCCGCTCCCGATTCAGTCGTCATCGGTCGTCGTCCCCTCATCGAGGTTACCCTTCCGCCTGATCTGCCTACACAAGACGCGGCGGTGATCGCCGTCGATGGGATGGATGTCACGAGCCAGGTGGCGCGTCGGCCGGGCCGGCTCACTTATCGGCCGGCGTCGGGCCTGGCGCCCGGCCCGCACATGGTAACTCTCACCTTCCCGGACCCAACCTCTGGGGAGGGCGAGCCGATCCAGTGGTCATTTACTGTTCGGGACTACTCGGCGCTGGAGGAGGGGAGCCTGGATGTGGAGGGCTCCCTGACCTATGAGCAGGCGGTCAGACGGGTTCAGGGAACGGATCCGCACTGGAATCTTTCCGGCAATGTCAAGATCGCGGGCCGGGCCTCCGAGCGTGGTGTCGTTGCGACCTTGGACGGTAACCTCCGCTACATCGACGCGGAGGGACCCGGTCCTCCTGGTCCCGGTCAGACGCCGCGGAATAACTTCGACCTGGCCGACTTCCTGTTCACCCTTAGTAAAGACCCTCACAAGCTTCAGTTGGGGGACGTCCAGGTGGCGGAGAGCTTTCTGTCCACGGGTTCAACGTTTCCAAGACGGGGCGGCCTGCTGTCGATGGAGCTGTTGGGGGCTGAGTTTCACTTGTTCCAGGTTCGGAGCAACGCGATCGTCGGGTTCGACCATGGTCTGGGAATCGGCGATCCCGACCGGCGGGTCCAAGGTCTGTCGTTAGCTCGGGACCTGCTGCCTGAGAAGGCGCTCCGTATGAAGGTAACGCTGCTGGACGGCGAGAACGCCGCGCCCCAGGCATTTAACACCGGCTCGGCCGAAGGCGGCCAGCGCGGTGATCTGCTGAGCGTACTGGCCAGTTCGAGCCTTTTCGGACAAAAGCTACGTGGCGAGGGCGAGGTAGCGTTCAGCCGCTTCGATGCCAACACGGCCGACGAGTTCGGACGGCGGGGCGATTCGGGGGTGCGGGTAAGAGTGGATGGCACCCTGTGGGAACGACTCAACCTCGGCGCCGAATACCAGCGGATCGGGCTGAACTTTCAGAGCATTGCCAATCCGTTTTTTGTCCGCGACCGGGAGGGGGTCACCGTGTCGGCCAATACCCAGTGGGGGCCAACCCTGTACACTGTCGGCTTCTCCCAAGCTCACGACAACGTTCGTGACGATCCGCTCCTGCCCCGCATCAGGCAGCGGGCTTATAGCGCTTCTTGGGGTCTTCAGGTTCCAGACTACCCCTCCCTGGGCCTCAACTACAACCGGTCTGAGCAGGCGAGCACGCGAGAGCCGGTGGGCTTCGACAGGCTCGACACCATCACCGATCTGTTCGGCGCGGGGCTCGCCTATAGCCAGCCCACATGGAGCGCCAATCTGAACGGGAGCTACTCCATCCAGGACAACCATAATGGGATCTCTCCCCCGGACACGACTACCTGGAACGCCACGACGGGGCTGTCGTACAGGCCGACGCAGAGACTGAACCTTGCGCCGTCGTTCGGCTTTACGCGAAGCCGCGATCGCGTGGCCGATGTCACGATCAGTACCTACCTGCCGACGCTCACGGCCAATGTCGCGCTGATTCCCGACCTGCTGACCTTCGATACGCAGGCCTCATTTACGCGGACGGTAGCCGATGACGATTCGACCCGGACGAATTCATTTACGGGTATCTTCCGCCTCTCACTGAGTCTGGAGCAGTTCCTCCTCAACTACGGGAAGCAGACCGTCTCGCTGCGGTTCGATTACAACCGATTCGACGACCAGATCAACGCCTTGAACAGCCAGGAGCAGTGGGGGGTGTTCGTGATCATCGACCTACTTGCCCCTCTCCCGCTCTTGCCGCCAGTCTGGGGCGATCTCTTCGGACCGAAGAGCGTGGGCCGCCTCCCGGATGTCCAGACGGCCTTCGGGTTTAGGCCTGGGGGGTACTAAGTGCTTATGACCATAAATAGGGTGACGTTCATTCCTGCCCCCTCTCCCTGGATGGGAGAGGGTGGGGGTGAGGGTGTAAAGAGGCGATGGTGCCGAGCCGTCCCCCTCACCCTAACCCTCTCCCGCAGTGGGGAGAGGGGATGGAAAAGTTGGTTCGAAATAATACGTCACCGTAACTCCGAAAGGTGGCACTAAGATGAGACGCCGAGCCACAATCCTCATGCTTATGGTGTTGGCTTCGCTGGCGATGTCGAGCCCTGCCTGGGCGGCGCTGTCGGTGACGGCGTCGCCAATGTCTGTCGTCGTGGGGCAACCAGTCTCTGTCACGGTCAGCTCCTCCGGCTGTAGTGCGGGACTCATTACGGTCAATTTCGGCGACGCCACATCGACAACCGTCCCGTCAAACACTACGACGACCGTGAGCCATGCGTATCTTGCCGCCGGAAGCTTCAGTATAATCGCTAGCGCCGCTGGTGGCTCAGCCGCCTTCTGTACGCCTGCCACTGCCGTTGGGCCGACGATCGTCGTCAGCTTGCCTGGCGCGGTCACGTCGCTTTCCGCTATCCCCTCGACCGTCGTAGTCGGCCAGCCGGTCACTTTCACCGTCAACGGCACCGGGGCCTGCGGCAGCCTCACGCTCACCTTCGGCGACGCGACCTCGACCACTCTGAGCGGATCATTCCCGCTGACGGCCAGCCACACCTACAGCAGCGCGGGGACTTTCACGGCCACCGCAACCGGCACGTCGAGCTGCACCGGCTCGGCCAGCACGGTGGTGACCGTGACGGCGGCCCCTGGCACCATCACCTCGCTCAGTGCCACCCCTGCTTCCACCCTGGTTGGCCAGCCGGTCGCCTTCACCGTCTCCGGCACCGGCGCCTGCGGCAGTCTGACGCTCACCTTCGGCGACGCGACCTCGACCACTCTGAGCGGATCATTCCCGTTGACGACCAGTCATACCTACAGCAGCGCGGGGACTTTCACGGCCACCGCAACCGGCACGTCGAGCTGCACCGGCAGCGCGAGCGCTGTCGAAACCATCAACCCCCTATCGCCCTTCTCAGTGGCGGTTTCTGTGAACACCAGCCCCTCGCCGGCCCAGGTGAGCCTTATCCAGTCGGTTCCTATCGCGATCACCTACACCTTCACCGCGAACATTCAAACCACCTTCACGCTGACCTCACCATTGGGAACATTTGTTGCCGACAGTGGCGGGACGCTCGGAACAGGCGGTGGCGGACTGTCCGTGACCATCGTTGGTGGTCGCGGGGTCGTGACGGAGACCCTCACTGTCCCGCAAGTAGTCGCGGAACGGTCGCTTCGCGGCGGGTCGCCGACTTTCACTTTTCAGCGTCTCTTTTCCGGCGGCAACACCGCTGTCACGGCAACCGTCCCGATGCGGGTGGTCTCTTCGGCGGCCGGGCCCTTCTCGCTCCGCCGCGTCGAGCTGCGGTTTGACAACGGCCGTGGCGAGATTACCGTGCCCAAAAACTTCGAGCACCTGAAGGCGATCGCCTTCGTCGAGTTCAATGGGTCGGGACTGCTGGAGGCCGCATGGGAGGTGGACGGTCGGACGCTGACGATCATCAGGAAGTTTCTGACGTTCGGCGACCTGGTCACGCTCACCACGCCGGATGTCCCGCCGCTGCCCACCTTCGAGCCTGGGCCGCATCAGGTTACCTTCCGGATCACGAGTCCACCCGCCACCTTTGAGATCCCCCCCATCACCTACTTTGTCACTGCCGCCTCCAAGGCAGCCGAGGCCATCGAACTGATCGCGCCGGCCGACAAGGCCCGACTGCCACAACCGGGCGCAGCCTTCGAATGGAAGGGGGTGGCCGAAGTGGCGCAGTACCGGCTCGATGTCAGTGAAGAGGAGGCGGATACGCCTCTCTTCTCCGCCCTGGTTAAAGAGACGCGCTACAGTATGCCGCCCGTCTATGAGCGGAACCTCGTGATCGGCAAACGCTACCGATGGCAGGTCAATGGGCTTGATGTTGACGGTAACATTGTGGCGGCCAGCTCGAGCCGCATATTCACGTGGAGCCCTGACCCGCCCATAGGGACCTTCGTGCCCCGACAGGTCCTGGCCGCTCTGAAGGCGGGCCCGACCGATGTCGTGGTCAAAATTGTCAATGACCTGGCGCGGCGTTATGCCGTCCATCCGCTCCGCACCTTTGAGCTGAAATCGATCGACGTCGCGATCGTCGTCTTTGAGATCAGCGGCCCGGGGAGCGTGGGCAGCCTGATCTTTGCCCTGCAGGCCGATCCTCGCGTGCTCTTTGCCCAGCCCAACTACCTGAGCCCAACGGCGGCGGTCCACACCGATCCGCTGGCCTCGCTGCAGTACGGGCCTCGGGCCATTCGCGCCGATCAGGTCCACGGTCGCGCCACCGGTCGAGGGATTCGTGTCGCGGTCGTCGATACCGGAATCGACGCGCGACACCCCGATCTGCGCGATCGGATTGTCAGGCGGGTCAACTTCGTCCCGGGAGAGGAGTTTATCGAGGAAGAGACACATGGGACGCTGGTTGCCGGCGTGATCGCCGCGAGGGCCGACAATGCGATCGGGATTTACGGTGTCGCGCCCGAGGTGGGGCTCCTGGCGGTCCGCGCCTGTCGAGCGGCAGCGAAAGATCGTCCGGAAGGGGTGTGCACCTCCGAAGGCATCGCCAGAGGGATCGATGATGCCCTGATGAATGATGCCAGGGTCATCAACCTCAGCCTGGGCGGCCCGGCAGATCTGCTGTTGCCTCGACTGGTCGATCGTGCGGCGAAGCTTGGGACTGTCGTCGTCGCCGCCGCCGGAAACGCCGGGCCAACCGGACGCGCACCGTACCCCGCCGCCCTCCCCACCGTGATCGCCGTGACCGCCGTCAATGCAAGAGACGGGTTGTATCCTCAGGCGACCAGGGGTGATTTCATCGATCTGGCGGCGCCTGGCGTAGAGGTGATGACCACGATGCCAGGAGCGCAGTTCGGTGTGCACTCAGGCACCTCGCTGGCGGCCGCCCACGTGAGCGGGGTGGTAGCCTTGCTGCTTCAGGTCTCACCGCGCCTCTCTCCGGAAGAGGTGCAGCGCGTCCTTGAAGAGACCGCTGAGGACCTTGGGGCCGCCGGCAAGGATCGCCTGTACGGTAGCGGCCGGGTCGATGCGTGCCGCGCAGTCTGCCGATTTGTTGGATCTTCCTTGGTTTGCAGATGAGCCGTAGCGAGGAGTGTAGTGAACCTTTTTGCGTGATCCCGCTACATATGGATAAGAAGGACGAAGGCGCCATCCTGGCCCACATCGCGGCGGGAAGCCGAGAGGCGTTTGATCTTCTATACCGGCGGTACGAGCGAAGGGTGTATGGGTATCTTCTCAGTCTTGTGAGAATGCCGGCCGTCGCCGAGGAGTTAATGTGTGAAACGATGCTCGAGGTGTGGCGTGGGGCTGCTCGGTTTCGCGGGGACTCGAGGGTCTCGACCTGGCTCCTCGGGATTGCCCGGTATAAGGCCCTGAGTGCCCTGCGCGCACGCCCCCCTTCGTCCGATTCGATTGGGGATGAGGTTCCGGAGATCCAGACGTTCGAGGACGGTCCGTTGGAGCAGGTGCATAAAGGTGAACAGATCGAACTGGTCCAGAAGGCGCTCCAGACCCTGTCGGTGGAGCACCGGGAGGTGCTGGAGCTCGCCTTCTATCACGAGCTGCATTACCAGGAGATCGCGGAACTGGTGGGCTGTCCCGTCAATACCGTAAAGACCAGGGTATTCTACGCCAAGCAACAACTGAAGCGCAGATTAGCGCAGCTCGGCGTTAAAGGGGAACAGGATGGGTGAGTCTGAGCTGAAAGAGGGGATGGATCATGAGATCGCCCTGCTCCTGCCCTGGTATCTGAACGGGACTTTGGCGGAGGGGGAGCAGCGCCAGGTCAAAGATCACGTGAGTCACTGCGCGGCCTGCCGGCAAGAGCTGAAGGAGCTGAGACAGCTCAAAGGGTGGATACAGGCGTCTCACGCGACCGCCCCCACGCCCTCCGCCGACCTGTTCGCAAGGGTCGTGGCCCGCATCGAGGCGACGGATTCCACAGCGCAGTCCACACAAAACGTCAAGGCTTCAATTGAACCTGGCTTGGGCGAACGCCTCATCGCCCGGCTGCATGCGCTGTTTGCCCCCCGATGGGCGCCCATCCTTGCCACCGCCGTGATCGTCCTCCAACTGGCAGCCATCGTAGGCCTTCTCAGTCTCCGCGTCCAGGGACGCCAGGAGCAGTTTGGGACGCTCAGCGGGCCGACGATGAAGCCCTCCGGAGCGGCAGCCAGGCTACGGTTTCGCGTGGCCTTCCAGGAGCGCGCCCCTGAACACGCGGTTCGCGCCCTCCTTCAGGCCATCGGCGGCCGGATCATCGACGGGCCGTCGGCAGCCGGGTTCTATATTGTCGAGGTTGGATCTTCGGCGGGCGACCTGGAAAAGGTCCTCGACACCTTACGATCGCGCTCAGACCTCATCCGGTTCGTAGAGCGGATCAAGCCATGAACCTTCCGACCCGTGCCGCGACATACCCAGTAACCGAAACTGAACCACAGACCGTAAACGCCGTAACTGAAAAGGAGGAAACGCGATGACACGTCATGGATTTATTACGATGGGGCTTCGCCCAACACGCTCTACGGGCATGCGATTATCGACGGTGGCCTTACTGTTCGGTACGGCCTTAGTGTTGGTCTCCGTCCATGACGTGCATGCTCGAACCAAAGACGGCTTTAGCAGGGAGCAGGACGACCCCCTCCTTCAAAGATGTTGGGAGGGAAAGCCCAATAAGGACGGTCAGTGCCCCAGTAAACGCCAAGGGGCTAAAAGAGCCTCGAAACCAAGTTCACGCACTTCCAGTCTTTCGATGGATCCAGATCCCGCTCAGCCTGACAAAGCCAAGCGGTGAACCGACCCTGGTTCGATACCTGCGAAGGAATAAAGAATTGTCGCTTCCAGAGGAGGGTACATGATGGAAGAGCAGCGCACAACCGCATATTCCCAGAAAGTATCCGCCAAACGCTACAGGTCCAAGAGACGCCTCGCAAAAGCCTTGCTATTTAGTACAGCCTTTACGCTAATATTTTCTGATTACGCGTTTGCAATACGCCGAGACCTTTGTCTGTTAAATGGCTTTATCTGGGTTACTGAGAACGGCTTAGAGTTTTGTTGTCTTACTGGAAGCGACGGCGTGGTCGTCTGTGACCTTCCAGTTGACCCGGCGGCGCAAGCTCCTCCCGCTGCACCACACGACCCAGCCCAACCCACGGCTACTCCAGCCCCACCCCAGCCAGGCCCTCTGAAGCCCCTCACGCCCGGAATCACCAAGACGCCGCCTCTTACCCCGAGAAAAGCTGACCTGGTGGCTTTTCCGCCATCGTCAGGTTCCTTCTGCCGCAGTTTCGGCGGCAAAATAAAGTTGCAGGTTAACCTGAAGAATCAGGGGCTTGTCGCTGCGCCACCACGGACGACCGCTGTACTCTTTAGTACTACGTCTGGCACAAAAACCGACACCGGTCTAGGCGATGACTTTAGTGATTTGTTGCCAGGCCAAGCAGTGTCGCGCATTTTCGAGATACCTGCGGGCTGCTTTAAGCCCGATTGCAGTTTCACCGTCATCACAGATTTCGAGAACAAGGTTGACGAAGGCAAAGGGGAGACGAATAACAAAGTCGATGGCAAGTGTATTGGCTAAAGGAACAGGACCCGACCTCATCCGATTTGTAGAGCGGATCAAGCGATGAACCTTCCGACCCGTGTGAGCGACATACCGGGTAACTGAAACTGAACGACAGGCCATAAACAGGGTAACTGAAAAGGAGGAAAGCAATGACACAGCGAGGACTTGTTACGATGGGGATTCGTCCAACACGCTTTGGGAGCAGGCGATTATTGGCGGCCGCTTTGCTATCGAGCATGGCCTTGGTGGTCGTATCTTCTCATGACGCCCAAGCTGGGCCGCCCCCAATACCAATTAAACCCCCGCAAGAGTCTCAAAAATCCCTCACCCCAGAAGTGAAAACGCCCGCTGAAGTCACGAAGCCACCGGTTCCTGGCGGGATGAAGCCCTGCGCCGATCTCGCCGCCCAGCGGATTGATTTCGGCATCGTGTCGAAGACCAGCCAGTTTAAGGGTCGCGTGCGGATCACCGGTGTGGTCAAGAATATAAGCCCCGTCGCTTACTCGGGCACGCTGACCCTCAACCTATTTCAAAAAAGTCAGCGCGTTGCAAGCCAGGAGTTCCCTCATCTCAATTTCGCTCCGGGCCAGGAGGTGACCGTAGCCTATGAGCGGGATTGGAATGCCTCCTCGTCTTCCGAGGGGGAGTTCCCCCCGAGCTATATGCTGCGGCTATATCGTCATATCAAATCCGACCCTGAGTGTAATCCCGCCAACAATCAGCTGGAGCGCAGTGGTTCCGGTATCAATGACCTGTTCAAGTAAAAGGCGAATCGATCCATGTCTCATGAGAGACTTGACACGCGAACACGCGCGACGTGCATTCGATGGGATCAACGGATCTTACGCTGTCGCCAGAGGAGGATCACGTCATGAAGAAAAGCCGTTGGGTTGTTGCAGTGGGGATGGCGGTGTTGACCGCGGCAGGATTAGCGTGGGCGCAGGGGCCGGTGGTTCAGAAGGTTCCTCCTGGACCGGGGCCGAAGGTACCCCAAATGCCACCACTCAAACTCAGATCCGATCTCGCCGCCCAGCGGATCGATTTCACCGTCGTCTCGCGATCAGGGGAGACGGAAGGGCGCGTAAGGGTGACCGGCGTCGTGAAGAGCGTAGGGCCAGGCTCTTATGAAACGAAACCCCGAGGGGACGTTTATCTTCTCGAAGGTCCAAGGATCGTCGCGCACCAGGTCTTGAGAGATCTTGCCCAGGGCCAGGAGATGGCACTGGTTTATGAACTGACTATCGATGGTGATTACGGAGGGGACTGGGAGTTCCCTCCGACTTACAAGCTGCGGATAAACTACGACGTGGACTCTAAGGGAGACGGCAACCCTGCCAACGACCGACTGGAACGCAGCGGCCACGATCTGCTTGCTATTTTCACAAGAGCGCCATACATAAAACCCCGACCTGTTACCGACCTTGCGAAATGAGGAGGACCGACCTATGTCTTACCGGAGGTTATATGCAATCCTGTTCGGGCTGTTCCTGATGAGCTTGGCGGTAGGCGCATCTGTCGCCATGGCTGGAGAAACCGAGCTGATGCTCATTGGACCGAACTCGAATGTGGCACAAAAGGCCAAGATCGTTGGAAACACACTGATGCTGCTGGGTCAGAACGGGAAGTGGGCCACTGCCCCAGAGGGCACCTATCGAGCCATGGATGGGGGCAGCAAGGAGATCATCGTCCAGCGAGGTGTTATCGTGCCAGGTATTGTGAGCCCCGAGAATGCTCCCGTCCCGATGCGCAGGGAGAAGAACGTCCCACCCCCGAAGGAAGGGACCGCCGGGGATGCCCTTCGAAGAGGTATGCAACAGGCCCGATGAGTGGGCTCTGACCAACGCGCCTGTGGCGCGGCGTCAGACGGGCTCGGCGTGACCATAAAGAATGGTGTTGGAAAGGGAAGCAACCATGCACGCAAGGCGGCAACCGCTACTCTTAACAGCGCTCTGCTTAGTCACACTCGCAATCCTCAGTGTGACTGGCCAGGTGATTGCTGGCGAAGATGTTCTGCCTGCACCTCTGCGGAAATCTTCCAAGCCGTCCACGTCCAAGCCGTCCACGTCCGGAGTGAAAGTGCAACCTCACCCTGGATTTCAGGTTGGAAAGCCTGATCTGGTCCCGATTACAAACCCGACAGGATCAGGACTGTGCGCCAAAGATTCCAGCGGGAATCTGGTGCTCTACGTCAAGAATCAGGGGGCTGTCGCGACCCCAGCGAAGATGACGGCGGCCACCGTTCGCTTTCCCAAGGCGGGGAAAACGGAGCTGCCCCGCATACACGGAGGGATCCCACCGGGTGCAATTGTCCCGCTACCGGCGATCGAGATCCCGGCAGCCGCCTGTGGGCCCGATTGCGTGTTCACCGTGTTTGTTGATGCTCCGCCGCAGATCGAAGAATCGAACGAACTGAACAACTTCGCTGTGGGCGTGTGTATCGTCGATTAGAGAGGAAGGCGGCCGCAATGCGCGATCGCCCAGAAGCTACACACGGGGCCGGGCAACCTCCGGCTCCTAACAGGAGGAGATGATGCGAAAAATCGGAGTGCTGGTAGCAGGCGTCACTGGACTGTGGCTTGGCTGGGCCCTGCCTGCAGACGCGACGCATACCACGAAACACGGCTGTTCCGCCGATTCGGTGCGGTCGGGTACCCTCTGTATGGACAAGTACGAGGCCAGTATCTGGCAGACGACGAATACGTCCGTGATCAAGAAGATCAGAAAGGGTAATGTCGCCCTGGCCGACCTCACCGCAGCAGGCGCGACCCAACTCGGGCTGGCGTCAGGAGACCTCGCTGCTGCCGGTTGCCAGGAGACCGGCAGCGGTTGCATGGATATCTATGCTGTCTCGATCCCCGGTGTCACGCCATCCCAATTCGTTACATGGTTCCAGGCTGCCGCTGCCGCGAGAAACTCCTACAAGCGCCTGCCGACCAACGCTGAGTGGCAGGCCGCAGCGCTCGGGACGCCGGACGGTGCGCCCTGTATCGTAAGCGCGGGTGGTCCCGGCCCAACGGGCACCCCGAGTTGTCTCTCCAACGTGGGAGCGTTCGACATGGTGGGGAACGTGGCGGAGTGGGTAGCCGACTGGGTGCCGCGCAGTACGACCTGTGTTCCCTCTTTGCTTGGGAGTTTTGATTCAAACTGCCTGGCAGGGGCGAGCACCACGACGGGCCCTGGTGCGTTGATTCGCGGCGGCCGCTGGGACGATTTGTCGGATGCCGGCGTCTTTTCTGTGTTCGGCGACGTCACTCCGGCGGTCGCGCCCCCGGGGGTCGGATTCCGGTGTGCACGGTAGTGCTTAATTACATTACCGGTAGCGTCATTCCCGCAGTCCTGAAGCGGGAATCCATTGATGTTACTGGATACCCGCTTGCGCGGGTATGACGGCCATTGTTGCGGTTTACGTCGCTACATATAGAACCCACAGGTCGCTGAGCGCGACCGGAAAGGAGGAACGATCCATGTCTCACTGGACCTTACGCTCAACTCTGCTTGGGGTGTCCCTGATGGGCTTTGCACTGGGAGCACCCGTCGCGATGGCTGGGGATACCGAACTGATGCTCACCGGCCCCAATTCAAAGGTCGCCCAGAAGGCAAAGATCTCGGGTAGTACCTTGATGTTGCTTGGCCAGAATGGGAAGTGGGTGCCGGCTCCAAATGCAACTTATGCAACCGCCGATGGGAAGAAGATCATCGTTGTGAACGGCGCAATCGTCAGCAGTGGAATGTTTCCACATGTTGACCCTACCGGCGGCGCGCAGCAACGGAAAAAGGACGCTTCCGATCCAAAGGAAGGAACGTCCGGCGGCACACTTCGAAGAGCCCTTGATGACCCATCCAAGAATAAGTAGCAAGAAGTATCGTGAACGTGAGTGCCGATCTGACTCGGCACGTAGGAGGTGAGCATGATGTACCGTCAATATGTGGTAGTCGGTTTGATGACTCTTACGGTACTGAGCATGGCACCAGGAGCAGCCTTGGCTGGAACAGAACTGAAGGTGCTTGGTGCGAAGGCTGTCGGTATCATTGACATGAATCAGCCGATCAAAAGCAACACCGTCGAAGTCACGCTTGGCTATTCAACGTCTAACTCAGCCCATATCTCAGCGACAGTCGAGTCGCCATACCAAGGGAGCGCCCCTAAAGTTGACGTGACCAAGGGTAATGGGCAGGCCAGGGTGCCGGTTCAGATCCAGTGCGATCGCAAGGTCCCGGCGCTGGGATCGAGGCGTGTCCAGATGTCATTTACCCTATACGGTCAAACGTCTCTGCCCACAGGGTCAAGCAGCATCCCTCTCGCAAAGACAGACTATTCGATCCCATATAATTCACTCTGTGGTGTTGGTGCAAGGGCAGGGATTGGAACCTCACCTTCATCACCCATGCCCTCGCCAGCAGGGCGTCCCCTGCCGCTCGCGCCAGGGGTGAAGCCCTGAATGATCCGCGACCGAGCAGGAGGAAAGAGCAATGCGGGCTAAATCCTTCACCATCGCGATTGCGGCTGTTTCGGTAGTCACCCTGGGAGCCATGACCAGCGCTGTCGCGATTGGCCTGGCTCCCGCACCGCCGACGGATTTCACCCTCCAAAGCACGGTGACCGGGCAGGCGGGCCGATCGATCACGGTTCGATGGCGAGATGCCTCGACGAACGAGGGAGGATTTGCGATTGAGCGACGGGTGAAGCTGCCCCAACAAAACTGGCAGGTCGTCCATCAAGTGATTCGAGCATGGGTCCCAGGGAGCACCCAGAATCCAAGCGCCGGTACCGGACAGCTTTTCGTCTGGAGGGATGAGGGCGTCGCAGCCGGTGTGGAGTATTGCTACCGCATCAAGGTGCTGAGCACAAGCGGCGACGCAGCCACACCGGAACGGTGTCTCAAAACGGATCCGGGTCTCGCCGACCTGACAGTCCTCGCGGGATCGATCTATAAAGGCCATGGCGATGCCTATGGTGATTCCTCGTACGTGACGATCAAACTCAAAAATGTCGGTATGGTCTTTGCGAGAGACTTTTACGTTCGGATAACAGGCCACCTGCCCAGCAGAACCGAGGTGAAGATCGATATTCCTGTCGATCAATTGAACGCCGGCACCGAGCGGGAGTTGAAGCAGTTTCTTGATATTGGTGATGTTAAGAATGTCGCGAACTGCTGTACGTTTCGGGTCCACGTCAATCCTGGTCGCCAGGTCAGAGAATCGAACTACATGAACAATCAACTGTTTCTGACCACTGAGGACCCGTCTGGGCCGTAACCGGCTTTGTAGACGAGAAAAGAGGATAGCGGAACAGAATAGGCTGGATCGACGTGGCAGAAGATGACCCTCGAAGGTGGCGCCAAAGGCGGGACGGACCGCGACGCGAAGTGGAACATCTGGATCGAGGTGGCGACATCGTGGGATTGTTGACCGAAATGTCAAGAGGAACGCTGTATTGTGTGCGCCCTAGAATAAGCGCTCTTGCCTTTGGCGCGATCACAGCGCGCCGGCACACGGTGACCTGACGGCCTGTGGGTAGGTGCCGGTCAGGGATAGCGGGGCTTTCACGGATGGGGCGTGATCGCAATGACGATGATCTCACCCCGCTTTGTGCCGTAGTGCCAGAAGATTCGGTAGGCGGCCGGCGTCTTACTCTCGGCGTAGGCTGCAAAGACCTTTTCACCGTGCGCACCCTTCAGGCTTGTGTATTCGTGGGTGTTAAGACTCGGATGGTGCAGGTTGGTTTCCATGAGGCCGAGGGTCTTTCGTACGGCTTTCAGGCGCTTTTCTAGACCGTCTCGCTCAAGTGCCTCTAATTGCCGACATGCGGTGAGGGTGAATGTCAGCGTGAATTGAGGCACGCTTAACCTAATCGATTTCGTCTTTGGCGTGCTTAGCGAAAGAGCCGATCTTTCGTGCCTTACCGCGTCCGGCTTCTGCTATGCCTCGGCGCACGCTCTCCAGTGCAGCTTTGTTTGTATAAAGCCAGGCTTCATGGAGGGGAACGGTAACTTCTGGGGAGAGCAGGATCTGGCCCGCCTTGTTGCAAGCGATCTTGAAGCGCAGCCTTTCCACGTCCTCGCCGATGACGGCTTGCAGGGCTTCTATGGCTTTCGTGAGAGCGATGCGCTTCTTGCTGTCCAAGGTGCCCTTTCCAACGGCGGTGAAATGTTCATCCAACAACGCTTCATTGACTGATGTCATTGCTCGACCTCTCTTTAGCCCTGGTTAGAAAATCCCCCGAACCCGAACCCTCTCCGCACCACACCGAGAGGGTGCCCGGTACCCGAGGGGGCGAGGGGAACCATAACGTCCCCGCTTTGTGGGCAAAAAGAATATACCCACTTTCCCACAGAGTGTCAAGCCTCAGTCTCCAGTCAAAAGCAATACCGTGGAGGTCACGCTAGGCTATTCGACCTCCGGCTCCGCCCACATCGCCGCGGGTGTGCAAGGCCCGTATCATGGCAGCGCTCCAAAAAACAACGTGACTCCCCCTACTGGAACAGTCACACTTCCCGTTCAGATCCAGTGCGATCGTCGGATTCCGTCGCGGATGTCGGAGAGGGTGCAGATGGTATTCCAACGTTTGCCGGGGCCGGCGGGTGCGGGTTCGGAAGAGGGTGCGGGTGATGTCGCCTGAGTTCATCGGCGAAGCATCCCGGGATTATCGCTCCCGGTCAAGCCGCGCGGCGAGCTCCTTCGCGCGTGTGAGGTCGAGCTTACCGGAGCCGAGCAGGGGAATCGCCTGGATGGGGAGAAAGTTCTCCTTGCGCGGCAGCCAGAGGTTTGGCACACCCATCCCTCGCAACCGGTGGAGCATCTCATCTATCTCCAGCTCTAACGGCTCGTGTAGCACCATCAACCGCTCGCCCTTCTGATCGTCAGGAAGCGAGGTCACCACGCACTTCCGGTCTGTGGTGCCAAGGGCTGCTTGGATCGCCTCCTCGATCTTGATGTGTGGGACCATCTCGCCGCCGATCTTGCTGAAGCGGCTCAGCCGATCGGTAATCGTGAGAAAGCCGTCGGCATCCAGGCGGCCGATGTCGCCGGTGATATACCATCCGTCCCGGATGACCTGCTGGGTCCGCTCAGGCTCGTGCAGGTAGCCCAGCATCACGTTGGGGCCTTTGACCAGTACCAGACCCTCCTCATTGACCTGTCGGTCGCCAAAGCTCTCCGGATCAACGATGCGGACGGCGATGCCGGGCAGGGGATGACCCGCGGTCTCTGGCTTGTGTCCAACCTGACGCGGCCGCGCCTCGGTCACATCGGGGATATTGACCGACACGACGGGCGAGAGCTCTGTGCACCCATAGCCCTCCAACAGATCGATGCCGAACCGCTCCCGGAACGACTCGGCCACTGTTCCCTTGAGCTTTTCCGCGCCCACGATGGCAAGTCTCAGGGTGGCGAACTGCTCCTTCGAACAGCGCCTCAGATAAGACAGATAAAAGGTTGGTGTCCCGATGAGCAGCGTCACGCGATGCTGCTCGGAGAGCTGGCCCACGGTGCGGGCGTCGAGCGGATTTGAATGGTAGATCACGCCAGAACCGGCGAGTAGGGGAAGCCACAGCGCCCCGGTGAAGCCGAATGAGTGGAAAAAGGGGAGTACCCCAAGAAGGCGGTCGTCCCGATCAATCTGCAAGACCTGTCGGATCGCCTCAATGTTGGAGACGATGTTACCGTGACTGAGCATGGCGCCTTTAGGAGTGCCGGTGCTGCCGCTGGAAAAGATCACTGTGGCCAGGTCATCCATCTGAGACCTTCTCGGTGACAGCAGACGCCTGAGGAGTGCCGCGGGCGTCAGCCGCGCGAGCAGCGCGGCGTTGAGCTTCTGAAACCAGGTGAAGGACTGGGTCACTTCCTCCACGAGGACCATACCATCTCGGTGAGGCAGGCCCAGCTTTTCGAGGAACAATTGGGAAGTATAGATGGTCTTCAGTTCACAACGGTCAATGGCAATCTGCAACGCTTCGGCCGAGGCCGTGTAGTTCAGGCTAACTGGGACTTTTCCGGCCAAGGTGAGGGCCAGGTTCAGGAGGGCGGCCGGAACGGACGGTGGCAGCAGTAGCCCGACCATCTCCTGGCCATCACATCGTTTCAGGACGTCGCGGTGGAAGAGGAGCGCCCCTATCAGGACCTGGCCGAAACGCAGCCTGTGCCCCATGGAATCGGCCATCGCGAAGCGCCGCCACTCGCGCCGTATGGTCGCCAGCGCGGCCTCACCCAGCGGCCACTGATCTCGGCGGTAGAAGGCGGCCTCGGCGCCCAGCAGGCTCACCGCCTGTCGCACCTCGAAGGCGCTGGGCTGTTGTAGGGGAGCACCGAAGGAGATGGTCACAGGATAGGGGATCCGTCGAGGCCACTTGAAGAAGAAGCGGCCACCCTGGAAGCTGAAGATGCTTCCCCAGACGTCGTCAAGGTGAAAGGGTACGATGGGAACATCGAGCCCTTTTGCGATGGCTTCGAACCCCTTTTTGAATGGGAGCAGATTACCGGTTCGGGTGATGGCCCCTTCCGCGAAGATGCAGACGACCTCCCCCGCGCGCAATCGCTCGCGTGCCGTCTTCAGGGCTGTGGCCACGTCACTCCGGGAATCGGTGCCTGCCACGGGGATCGCGCCCATCAGCTTTGCGACCTGGTGAATCCCTGGCGCCTCATACAGCGGGCGGTACATCAGGAACCGTACAAAGCGCTGGGTACAGGCGCTCAGCAGGAATGGATCCACGAACGACACGTGATTACCTATCAGGAGCACCGCCCCTTCTTTAGGCAGGTGTGCCCGTCCCATAACCGTGATGCGATAGAAGGTGTGAGTCAGCAGCCAGAGGCAAAGCCGCACCAGGAAATCCGGCAGGCGGGTGAAAAGCAGGGCCATGAATCCGCGATGCTGAAGGAGCGACTGGAAACCGCTCATAGCATGATCTCCTCCACGATGACTAGTCTGATCCTTTCAATGTCGCATGCCGACTAGGGTGCGAAATTTACGTAGATGGATGCGAGCGCCGACAGATAGAAGGATGTCTGGATAACCGCCTCGACAGATTGTGGATTGAAATCCATCCCGGTGAGGCGATCGAGCTGATACTTGACGAACGAGTCGGGACCCGGCGGGTCTCCCAGTCTCTTTCTCACCCTCCGCTGGAGATCCGTGATCAAGCAGTAGCCATATCCGCGAGACCTGCCGAGGATGAACCAGGAACAGGCTATCCCGATGACCACAACGAGATGGACCACACGGGCACTCTGAAATACCCATCCGACCATGCAAAACACGATGATGGTCAGATGAAGCATATGCAGAAAACGATCTGTCAGTCGAAGGGCCGTTCTCATCTGCGTGGCTCGCACTGCGCTGAGGCTGCTTCGTACTTGGTCGCTATCTCTGTGGCGTACCTGAGCACTTTCTCAAAGGCCACGATATATTGGTCGAGCAAGTCACGAGTGGCATTTGGGAAGGACGGGAGTTTTACAAGGGTAGCGCCTACCCGCTCCGTGTTCGGCAACTCCACTGCGCTATAATCAGGCAAGGCGATGTCGCACCCTAATCGGGCCACCTCACGATAGTGGCCTTCCGTGAAGAAGGGCTGCTGGTGCAGTAGAGGGTACCGGGGTGTGGAGATCTGGCAGCCTTCCTGTCGGAGGGCATCGATCAACCGGTCCAGACGCAGCGGAATCTTGTCGCTGTCGTATCGAATGATGTACTCGAAATACGTCCGTCTGATGTCAGGTGGCGCGAGGAACGTATGAAATCCCAGTGCCTCCAAATGGTGCGAGAGATACTCCAGGTTCTCAGTGCGCAACTGGTTACGCGCCGGCAATGCTTTGAGCTGGACCCGGGCGATTGCAGCAGACAGTGGCGCGATACGTGTTTTGATGCCGAAACTTGTTCCAGCGAAACGGCGCGCCGGAGTCTGTAACTCGATAATCCGGGTAATATCCCCCAGGCAGGTCGCTCGCTCGTAGTACGCATACTCGTCGCACAGGAAGATCCCACCCTCCCCGGCTGGAGCCAGCTTATCGCCCTGCAGACTGAACACCGATACGTCACCGAAACTGCCGCATGGCTTTCCATACCACATGGCTCCATGGGCGTGGGAGGCGTCCTCGATGATCTTGAGGTTGTGCTGTCGAGCGACAGCCAGGATCTCTCCCATTTTGGCGGGGTATCCCCAGAGGTGGACGACGACGATGGCCGTTGTCCGATTGGTGATTCTTCTCTCCATGTCCTTGGGATCGGGTCCCAGGCAATCCGGTTCACTTTCACAAAACACCGGTATGGCTCCCAGCCAGAGCATCGGCACAACGGAGGCCCAGAACGTGGCGGAGGGAACGATCACCTCATCGCCGGGTTTCAGGCCTACCGCAAAGAACGCAGCGAGCAATCCGGCTGTCCCGTTATTGTGGGCCAGCGCATAACGACGCCCGGTCAGGCTCGCGTAGTCCTGCTCCAGTTCTCTGATAATCGGATGGGTGGAGATGTTGCCGTCATGCATGACCCGCAACACCGCCTCTTCATCGTCGCGGGTGAGCATCGGCCAGCGGTTGGCTGCTCGGTGGTCCAGAGTGACAGACGGCGTCCCCCCCAAAGCAACCGGCAAGTCGGTTCGTGTGATGGTCATGGTCTACCCTCCCGCACGGCTTTCTCAGGTCCGTGCAATCAGCGAATCAAAGCGTCTGTTGACCTGTTCGCGGTATCGCTTTACGCATGCGCTCACCTTGAGCTGGTCATAGTTGCACAGACTTAAAGCGATCTTTTCGACTGCCCCAAGATTTTCATCATTGCGTCCCAGACCTTCTCGCGCAACCCACTGCGAGATGTTGGTACGGCGGCGCAGATAATCTTCCAGGGTAAGACAGAATTCTTGTGTCTTGCACCATTCCACAGATGGTACTTTTTGCGCCAATCCGGGAAAAGAGGTAAGTTCAACCTCGTCCTCAACCGGGCCAGGGGTCACCGGGGTGACTGCCCGCGGTATCAACCTGGAAAGCTCGGCGCAGATCCTCCGGCATGTCTCGATACAGCCTGTGATCTTGCCGCCGTAGAGCGATATCCAAGGCAACCTGCTGTCCTTTACGATCCTATGTCTGCGAGAAATATCCAGCGGGTAGCAATCGCCGCGGAACGATGTTGGGACTGCCAGCGGTCGCACGCCGCAGCGCAACGAAATGATCTCCGTCTTGTTGACTGGTGTGCGCAGGTGTTGCGCAGCCTGTTCCAGTAAAAACCGTGCATCCTCCTCCGACACATCGTAGCCCTCTTCAGCGGTTCGAACTAATGTCTCTGTAGGTCCCAGGAGAGCAATCGGTCCCCACGGGAGATAGGTCACGACGTCGCCGTGCTGTTCCATGTCGAATATCAACGGCGTGTGGTGCGCCTCGTGGCGCTGGAGGCCGAGATAGACGCCTTTACTGAGCAGGTGTTTATAGGGTGTCCGCACACCGAAATCCTGATTGACCTTATCGACCCAGACGCCAGCACAATTCACCACGCACCGCGCAGTCGCCTCTGTCTCCCGGTGGTATAACGTATCTTTAAGATGAAGACGCCATAATTGTTCCTTCGCACTGTAGCTGCCGTCTTCCACAGCGCAATAGTTAAGCGGAACGTGTTCGGGTGCTTGGAACGGTGCAATCCACCGGAGCACAAACCGGCAATCGGAGCCTTTCAGAACGCCCTCCTCATACACAAAGGAGCCTTTGGAGCCTACGTCTCGGATGAAAACCGCCTCCCCGAACACGCGCTGCGAGAAAGGCGCGCGGCGCCGGAGCATGCCGGCCAACCAATAGAGATAAAGGCCGGCCTGAACGATCTGACCATTTCGGCCGCCTTCGGAGGAGGGGACGTACCGAAAGAGACACGGAGACACCCGATCACTCATCAGCTTGATCATGGCGTCTCTGGCCCTGGACAAACGGTATACGGAGCACACATCGAGATTTCGAAGATACAGTAATCCTCCCCATATCATCATTCCGGAAGACTGGCTGCTGCCGCCGGCAAAATCGCCCTTGTCAATAAGGAGGACCTTATAGCCTTGGGAACAGAGCTGATGATAGAGACACGCGCCGTTCACGCCCCCTCCAGTGATCATCACATCGAAGCTCGTGCTCTTCGCGTATTCCCAGTTTTGCTCTCGCCACGTTTCCATCACAGTTCCTCCACCTATCCTGGAAGAGGGTAACGCCGGCTGACTCTTCTCCCGCTTTGGTATAAGCCCTGGACCAGCATGTACGGGCCTTACATCCTCAAGGTCGGAATATTCCCGGCGCACCCGCGATGACGCTGACCCAGCCGCCAGATTCGCATTGCCAGTTCGAAACGGCGCCTTCGCACCGTTCGCTGTTTTGGCGCGATGGTTCGCAATAGGGAGTCGTTCCAGGCGGTGCCCAATAATCCAAGCCCGCTTGCAATCGCCCTGCACCATTGACTTTTGCGATGACGCGTACAGCATATTGAATACCCGGTTCGGCATTCGATCTACGACTGTTTGGATCCTCATCCCAGACCGCCAACCAAGGATGGAAAACCTGGTCCGGATACTGGCTTGTCGGAAATACAACAGTTGGAATCGCGAAAAGCCCATTTGCGGGTTTATTCCATTTCAGTTCAAATATCAATGGGTTGACGGGGCTGTTGCCACAGGTCTCTAAGTTAGTATCACCGTTTGGGCAGCGGAGTGCCCATGCATCGGGATTACTCCAGTAAGCCTTATCTTGCAGCATGGAACCCCAAACGAGGTTGGATGCTTGGCAATCATCTTTTTTGCAGAATAGATCGTCACTGACTGGAAATACATTGCCGTTTTTATCCCTTCCCCAGATTTCCATAGATCTTACTTCGACACTGCCATCCGCAGTTCCATCATTGGTGATGCTCAACCACGCCATGACCTGGTTGTAACCATCAGGGGTCTCAGGGTAATTGACATGCCCGAATCTCACTGCGTTGGGTTGTTGCGATGGCGCATCAAGAAAGCACTGGTTGGTGGTGATGTCTTTAATTTTGATATATTTGATCTTCTTGCCGTAGCCGACCTCCATCTTCTTGTTGGCCATATTAAAGTCTTTGACTTTATTGTCTTTGTTGACAAAACCTTCCACATGCAATGAGTTTGGCGATCTGGAGTAGATTCGCGCCTGCTCATAGCCTCCTCCAGCGGAAGCTACCAAAGGCACGAAGACCATTGCTGCGGTAAAGACCATCAGCAGGTTGTGAGTATTCATTGCCATTCTCCTCTCTGATAGCGGTTGTGTGGCTTCGCGTCACAGGGTGGCGGTGTCAGCATCCTTTTCCTGCAAACTGAGCAGGAACGGTGCCAGTCGGCACGACGCCCTCGCAGTAGCGGCGCGCGAACCCTCCGCTCCGGTCTTTCTGTGTGGTTAGGCCTCTTGCGTCCGTTGAGTATGCGAATCGGTCGGCCTTCGCTGGTATACAGGCCGATACCGCGTGAATGATTTTCGATACGCAGGCCAAACCGCGGCGAGAAGGAGAGGATCAGATGCACGAGGTAAGTTTCAAATGAAATGAGGCGTTTCAGAGGGTTGTATTCTGAAACATCAATCTTGGGGGACGTCAGCGGCTCATCCGGGAGGCGGCTAGCGCCGCTGACCGTCCCGCTTCCGATAAAGATCGCTCAAGATCCCATCCTTACGATTCGGTATCGCTCTGCTGCGACAAACCATGATCCGGGAGTGAGCATCGCCTTCGTCTTCAGGGGTGCGCGCCATTGCCCCGCGCCGTTGGTGATCAACGGGACCAGCAGCCCGTACACAATGATGTGGGCGAAGACCCCTTCCCAGAGGACCACGCTGAAAAAGGCGAACGCCGTGAAGAGACCGACGGCCAAGGGTCGGATCATGACCCCTGTAAGGATGAAGATCCCAGCGAGCAGCTCCACGACGGCTGCCAGGAGGACAAAGGTCGCCGGCTGCAGCCCCAGGGTAGGAACGTGGTGGACGTCGAGCACGCCCAGCATAAGGTTGGGCTGCGCGAATTTATATGCCAGTGCCAGGTAGAGCACGTCGGCACCTACCAAGACCCTCAGCAGCCACTGCACCCGCTCGCGAGGCTGGCCTGCGAACCAGGCGCTGAGTCCCGCGGTACCTGGGAAAGACGGCAGCGGCACCGCATATGGTCCGGCTCCCTGGAACAACAGATAGACGGCGGCCGCTCCAACCAGCCCGATGTAGGCGCACATGGCCTGGCCAAAGAGGTAGAGTCCCAGCAGCCCCAGGCCCAGGATCGCGGCGGCTGCGCCCCGCACATAGATGCCCAGCAACAGACAGACGGCGAGCGCGCCTTCGATCACGGCCACCCAACTCCAGTTACCCGGGAGCAGGCGCAACTCGAGGTCCGGCGCGCCCAGCACCGCGCTCTGCATGATCCCGGTGCCCAGTCGCGGCGCGAGCCCGAGGCTTGCCGTCCCCAACATGATGAAGAGCGCGATGCGCAGGGCCACCGGCGCGTAGTCGCCATACGAGGTCAGGCGGGCCTGCAGGTCCGAGGCTGATGATCGAGACGCGGTCCGGCGGTAGAGCAGGACGCAGCCGACCAGACAGAGGGTTGTCAGCAGGTAGACCGACAGACTTGTCCCGTTAAGCTGGGTAAAGATTTCGGGCTTGGGTCTCGCGTTCCACTCGGACGCCTGCTCGGGCGTCAAGACCCAGAGCTCGTGGGCTGTTGCTTCAAGCGCTCCCAGGAGCGGCGCGAGCACGGAAAGGAGAGTAAGGATCAATCGGACAGGGACGGTTAGGGTGACGGTTGTGTTCTTCATCTGTAGGCCTCCTTCTGTTGAGAAAAATCGGTATCACGACCACGACAACCGGTCTTGATAACAAGCGGCATGCCAAAACGGAGACCTCGCGGCAGGATGTTCTAACTCTGCGTGTTCAGAGCCTTTACGGATGGGCTTGGCGGAGAGACGGAGGGGATCAGATGCAGGAGGTACGTTTCACATGAAAGGGTATGTTACAGCCGGTTGTACTCTGAAACATCACCCTCGGTAGGCGCTAGTGTAGTGTCCCACAGGTCCCTTTACAGTGATCGTCATTCCGGGCTTGACCCGGAATCCAGTCTTTCTGCGCTGGATTCCCGCTTTCGCGGGAATACCGCATGCGCCGCTGGTGCGCCCATGGGGATGAAAGTGTGTTGTAAGACCGTCCCGTCACTGGCTGGTCATTGCGAGCGACCAACGGAAGCGCGGCCATCTCACCGTAGTTGCCCCGAACGACTATGAGATTGCCTCGGCTGCGCCTCGCAATGACACGGGGGACTTTCTAGGCAATACCGCATGCGCCACTGGCGCGCCCATGGTTATGAAAGTCGGTGCCCTACACCCCCTCACCTTCGTCCTCTCCCCCATTGGGGGAGAGGAGGTCTTTTTTGGTTCCCCTCGCCTCCTTTGGAGGAGAGGGCGGGGGTGAGGGGGGACTTTCTGGGCAATGACGTCCATTGTTGTGACTTACGCCGTTATGTATAGACGACGCGAGGCGGGCCGAGCAAAAATGGGCTATGCGAGATGGAGCGGCGCAAACCGGCGGATCTGCTGGAAGTGATCGTCCAATGTCAGGAGCGGGCAATCATGACGGATGGCCGTGGCGGCGATGACGGCGTCAACGGTACCGAGCGTGAGCCCACGCCGGGCCATCCGGTATGACAACTCGCCTGCCTTGCGATAGACGTCGTCGCTCACCTCCAACGAGGTCACGGTTCGCAACAACTCATCCAGTGTCCTCAACTCCCTGGTCCCCTTCGCTCCGCGCGACAGCTCTACAATAATCAGACCCGTCACACAGGTGCGATCTCGCCGAAGCAGTTCGCCTACCTTGTCACCGCACGTAGAGGGTGTACCGCGGAAGAATTCGATCCAGGCCGATGTGTCTACGAGGACCTTATCGCTCATGGCGACCCTTGTCCCAGGTGTCGAGGAATTCGAGCCGCCCACGCTTCGCGATGAGATGGTCCACCCGCCGATCCCGAACATAGGCTCGAAGTGCGGTGATGATGACCGCGGTCTTGGTTTTCTCGGCTGAGAGCCTCATCGCCTCCTGGAGTAAATCGTGTGGTAAATTGATCGTCGTCCGCATCGATAGTCCTCCTGCGAGAATGTGCTATGACTGCATCATGTATAGCAGGTATCGTATGCTATTGCAAACGAAATGATGATGCATCTAAATAGGCTAATATGGTCTACCACACTGGTCAAATGTGTATGCCCGAACGATCGTGATGGGAGAAGACAGGATTGCTGGGGGGGCTTATTCGTCAGATTCTACTCGCCGCGCGCCCCACGGGATCTGATAGGCCTTCATCCGGCGCCACAGCGTGGTGCGACTGATCCCGAGGTCTTTGGCCACCAGCGCAAGGTTGCCGCTTCGCGAGTGGAGTTGCTCCAGAATATGATCTTTTTCAATCTGCGTCAGGGTGGGGCTCCCCGCCGTTCGGGAGGGATCACAGGACCTCGGCAGCCATTCGTCCAGATCAAGCCGAGAGCCGTTGCTGAGGAGGACCGCCCGCTCGATCAGGTTTTGCAGCTCCCTGACGTTGCCCGGAAAGTCGTAGTCGCACAGGCGATCTATGGCCTCCTGGCTCAGCCCGATCACCGGCTTTTTCAGCTTCCTGCACTGTTTTTCCAAAAAATAACGAACCAGCAACGGGATATCCTCCTGTCGCTCCCGCAAGGGCGGGGTCCTGATGGGAAACACACTCATCCGGTAGTACAGGTCCCTCCGGAAGGCGCCTTGCTTGACCTCCGCCTCCAGGTCTTTATTGGTCGCCGCGATGATGCGGACATCAACCTGCCTGCAGTCGGTCTCCCCGATCCGCCGCATCCGGCCGTCCTGCAGGACCTGCAGGAGCTTGACCTGCATGGTGGGGCTCATCTCGCTGACCTCGTCGAGGAAGAGGGTCCCGCCATCCGCCACCTCGAAGAGCCCTTTCTTGTCCTGCACGGCGCCCGTGAAGGCCCCGCGCCGATGACCAAACAGCTCGCTTTCCAGCAGGGTCTCCGGGAGCGCCCCGCAGTTCTGCTCGATAAACAGCCCCTTTCGTCTGGGGCCATGCTGGTGAAGATGATGGGCGATCACCCCCTTTCCGGTTCCTGTTTCTCCGGTGAGCAGGATCGTGGCGGAGCTGTCGATGACCTTTTCGATAAGATCGAAGACCCGCCGCATGGCCGGGCTGTTGCCGATGATGGTGTCGGAACGGGGATCGCGTTCGACCTCTCGCTTCAGATACAGATTCTCCGTCTGGAGCCGGTCGTTGGCGGCCTGAAGCTCCTTGAGGAGTCGCTGGTTCTCCATGGTGAGCTCATAGCTTTCGACGGCGCGCTTGACCGTGATCTTCAATTTATCCCGATCCCAAGGCTTCGTGATATAGCGATAGATTCGGCCGTCGTTGATGGCCCGGATGAGCGAGGCGGTGTCGGTATAGCCGGTGAGGACCATCCTGATCGCCTGCGGATGCGTGGCCATAGAACGCTCGAGGAATTCGACCCCCGTCATCTCCGGCATCCGTTGATCTGCAATGATGCAGGCGATCTCGTGCCGCTCCAGGATTGCCAGCCCTTCAGCGCCGCTGGCGGCTTGAAAGACGTCGTAGTCCTCTTCGAACGTCAGGGCGAGGGTCCGTAAGATGTCCCGTTCGTCATCCACGAGCAGAATCCCGTACCGCTTCATCTTACACTCCACTCCACTTTACCGGGAGCTCAACAGTGAACTCCGTTCCCTGGCCATTGTGACTCGATACCCGCATGGCGCCGCCATGCTGCTGGATAATCCCGTAGCTGAGGCTGAGGCCCAGACCCATCCCTTGCCCCACCTTCTTGGTGGTAAAGAAGGGATCAAAGATCTTCGCGAGATGCGCTTCGGGAATGCCGCAGCCGGTGTCCTTGATGACGATGCTGACCTTCTCACCCTGGGATGCGGTGCTGATCCAGATGTCGCCCTTCTCGGGGATCGCCTGGGCCGCGTTGAGCAGCAGGTTCATGAAGACCTGATTGATGCGGCCGGGATGGCATTCCACCTGAGGCAGATTCCCATACTCCCGATGGACGGTGATCCGATTTTTATACTCCTTGGTCAGCAGGCTCAAGGTGGTCTCGATCCCCTCGTGCAGATCGACCGCCACGGGGGCGACATCGTCCGTCCTGGCAAAGGTGCCGAGGTCCATGACAATCCGCTTGACCCGTTCCGTCCCCCGCTTACAACTGGCGATCAGCTCGTTCAAGGTTGCCACGTCCAACCTTGCCTCCTCTTTCAGCTCTGCGAGCCGTTGAGTGGCAGGGTCACCAGGCAGCTCGAGCGCATCGCTCGCCTCGATCAACCCCTTCAGCCTCAGGACATAGTCCCCGATGAAATCCATGTTGCTGTGGACGAAGCTGATAGGATTGTTCAGCTCATGCGCGAGCCCGGCTACCAGAAACCCTAAGGAGGCCATCTTTTCCGACTGGATCAGCTCGCTCTGAGTCTGGGCGAGCTTCTGCAGGGTCTCCTGCAACTCGCGATGCTCCCATGCCAGCGCTTCATTCGCCGCGACCATTTGGGCCGTGCGCTCCGTGACCTTGTGTTCCAGGTCCCGGTTCATCGCTTCCAGCGCGAGACGGTGTTCCCGCTGGGCGGAGAAGAGCTGAGCGATCAGATACCCGCCATAGACCAGACCGAGCTCAACCGTGCCGGCGACGATGGGCAGCCACAGATTCTTCCCTGTGAAGAGCCCATACGCGATCATGAGCAAGAGCGCCGAAAGGCCGAGGGTCGCCCCGAGGGCTCGGAGGGGCCGCAGGTGCAGGGTGGCGAGACTGCCGATCAGGGCCAGGAAGAAGAGGAGGGCATAGCGCACCCCTGAGGAGGGTTCGCGCACCATCCGGCCTGCCAGAAGGTTGGCGACGATCGTGGCATGGATCTCGACACCGGCGGTGAGGCTCCCTGCGTCGGGGGAGAACGGGGTGAAGAAGAGATCTGGGGCGGTGCGTTGCGGCTCGGGCGCCGCCTGGAGAGCCCGGCCGATCAGGACGATCTTGTCGGTGAAGGTCAGGGGCGGCAGCATCCGGTCGGCCTCGAGGGCCTGGTAATAGGACACCGTCTTCACGGTCCTTGGAGGGCCCAGATGGTTAATCAGGTTCGCCTCAGATGGATCGACCCCGATCCCGTGCTCCTGCCCCAGGTAGAGTCCAACGATCCGGGAGGCGAACGAGGGGAGGTCGGGTGAGACGGGAAGGGGCCGTCGCACGGTCCCGTCCGGCTCAATCGGGAGGGTGGCGATCCCCACCGACGCAGCCGTCTGGAACGGTTCGATCGGATCGACCAGGATGGTGTGACGAAAGAGTCGATCGGCGACGACGGCCCGCTCGCCGGCGAGGACGACGTTGCCGACCTCTCGGATGGCTCTCGCCAACGCCTGATCCTCCTCCGGTTGGGAAGGCTCTGCAAAGAGGATATCGAAGCCGATGACCCTGGCCCCCGCCTTTTTCAGTTGATCGATCAGACGGGCGTGCAGGCTCCTGGGCCAGGGCCACTGCTTCGAGATCTCGGCAAACGACGGCTCATCGATGGCGACGACGACGATCTCGCTGGGCGGGGCAAGGGGTCCCCGCAGACGGAACAGGAAATCCAATCCCTTCAGTTCAAGGAGGGAGAAGGGGGGAAGATGAGCGAGAATGAGCATGGCGGCGAAAGCGAAAATGGTGATGAGAGCGGCTTGTAGCGCAGGCCGAACTCTGTCACTGTTGGTCATCTGGTGTATTGTCCTTAGTGTCGTGGTCTACCCGGGTCAGCGATGGCGCCCACATCCCCGATATGGGCGCCATCATCGATCGGCGTAAGGCGGTATCTTCTTTGGGCAATCATCTTTGGGCAATCATCTTAGTGTGTGAGCGATCTGGTACCTTTTATTACTCTCTCGTCGGAGACCCCGGCCTCGTCCCGACGAATGGGAGCGAGCCGGCGTATCGCCACCAGGATGGATTTACGCGCTGCTAGCAGGGGACCTGATACCAATTCCCGTCCCAATAAACCCATTTAGAGCAAGGGTTGATCTGAGTATGGAACACCGTACCTGTACTCGCACTGAGGATCGTTCCGAGGACTGAAGGATTGGCCGCAGTCGCTTCAACCCGCTGAGCAACCTTCCCCTTTCCATCTGTCACGCTGACCAACTTACCAGTTTCAGCGTCTATGGTAATGACCACCTGCCCGTGCTGCCCGTGCGTTTTCATGTTACGTACCTCCCGAGAAGAGATTGACGGTTCCGTTTCGCTCTGCGCTCAGATCGATGTCCGGGGTACTGCTTTGCTCACCTCCTTGCTCGTATCGGATTCCGGCTTGGCCTGGTCTGAAGGTGGCCAATGATCTCATGAGCCACCTCGCCGGTGCTAGAACGCCAGTGTAAGCCTGACAAAGACCGATCGCGACGGCTGTATCTGTGGATTTGCTGGATCGGTATCCTGAAACCTGAATCGCTCGTCGAACAGGTTACGGGCCTCGACAGTGATGAATCCGAGCCGGTTAGGCAGGCGATACCGCACGGCTGCGTCGACAATCCAGAACCGATCGGCTCCGCGTATAAACAGATCCGGTGGCGATGCTTGGGGGTGAAAATCTCCCTCCTGATTGACATAGGTCGCCTTCAATCTGGCGCTGAATCCGGATGGGTGGAAGAGACTGATCCCGAACGGGAGACGGTGCGTGTTGACCTCCCTGATCCCCGCCCCGAACTCTCTATTTCGAGCGAACCGCTCAAACTGATACTCGCCGCTGACGGCAACCCAGGCGTGGGGTGTCCAGTACAGATATCCGCGGGCCAGATACTCTTTCCAAGTAACCTCTCGTGCTCGGGGAACACCACTGGTGGCGTCGAAAAATGGGATCTCCAGGTTGCGTTTTGACACCTCAGCACCGGCGTAGAGCGTGGGTGAGAATCGCTGATCGAGGCCGACCCCGTAACGCCATGCCTCTGTGCCTTCAGCGTCATCAAAGAACTGATTGAACCCGGCTACCTGCGTCGGCTCGATGGTCTGGTCCGAGAGCAGGCGTCTTTTCAGGGTTCGGAAGACCGCCGCGCGCAGCGTCGTGTCGCGGAGGGGATTCAACGTCACCCCTAGCTTCGGGTTGACCTGGTCGCGGTCCACGATCACACCTTTAAAGAAATCGGCGCTTACGCCAACCGTCAGCGTGGCCCACTCAAAATAGTTGATGTTGGAGTAGACGTACAGGTTGGTGTGATGCACATTCTTTGGGTCGACTGTAACAAACCGCATTCCCAGTTGTTGAACATCGATGGTTAGTACATTCCTACGGTCGGCGGTCAGATGTCCGAGGCCGCTGATCACGTGCAACGTCTGAGACCGAAACAGGTGCTGGAGTTCACCCAAATACCCATTCTCCTCCAACGCACCATGGACCCCCTGAAGCCGCAGATCATCGTCTACGTGCTTGTAGATAAACGAGGCGATCACATCGGACTGGGGGGAGAATGCGTGATGAAGACCCAGTCGCGCCGAATGGGTTTCTCGCTCCTGTCGCTCATCCGGTAGGAAGTCGCCGAGGAAGCGCAAGTCTCGATCCCCTTTGTGGGTATCGGTGAACCGATATTCGATCTGTGCGCTAGTGTTGGGTGTGAGACTCGCCTGGACGAAGGCGTTGTACACATCCTGGTTCAGGTCATTGTTTTTCTGGAATCCGTTGTCCTCGTGATGGAACTGGCCAAGGCTATAGGAAACAGGTCCCCAGATGCCCGACTGGACCAACTCATCGCCGAGCGTGTGTTGTTCCCCGGCGGTTCCCGAGGCCAGGAGCGCCACGCGATCACGGACGAAGAGGGGGTTGAACTCGTTCATGGATGGTTCCGCCGGACCGGCACTGCCGAAGATGAACAGCTCGCTCTCTGCCAGTTGCGGCTGCACCGGGGTGATGCTGATCGGCTGCAGGAGCTGAGACTGGAGCAGCTCACTCACCCTGGCGATCTCGTGGCGAGGCAAGGCGGCATACGAGTCGGACAGGAACCTATGGGCCGAGTAGTTGGTGGGATCCTCAATAGCCGCTTTCCACCCCTCAACCAACGCAAGCTGCTGGTATCCCAGTTCATTGTAGATCCGCGCAAGGGTCGCGCCGCGCGCGGCCAGATCCTGGTCCAGCAGCAGGCGCGACCGGTAGACCGCCCGATTGTCGTTGAGCTCGATCGATCGCTGCAGATCTTGCACCGCCTCCACCGGGCGATTGATGCTCTGCTTGCGGATGGCGTCATAGAGCCACGGGGTCGGATCGTTCGGGTCCAACTGCTTGGCGACGGAAAAAGGATCGCCATCCTCGGGATAGCGTTTCACCTCGTAGAGCGCCTTCCCCAAATAGCTCCAATAGAGCGAGACCTTGGGCTCCAGGAGGGTGGCCATCCGCATCTCCTGAACCGCCTCCTCGGTCTGCCCCGACCTGAACAGCGCCAGACCACGACCCAAGTGAGGCTCCCCACGGGTGGAATCTTGCTCGATCGCCTGGTCAAAGGCCGTGATGGCTTCCTTAGTCTTTCCCTGAGCCAGCAAGAGGAAACCCCATGTGCTGGTGACCAGGGGATCTGAGGGAGCTCGCCGGCGGGCCTCCTCGGCCATGCGCGACGCCTCGGAGAGGTTCCCGAGGCCGAAGAGAAGGCGACTGACCTGGATCATGGCCATGGGATTGTCCGACTCCATCTCCAGCGCCTTCCTGGCTGCCTGAAGCGCCTCGTCCAGGCGGAACTCGGCCTGCTTCGCCAGGCTCAGATCGAGGTAGGATGAGGCAGAGGACGGATTGGCGGCAACCGCCTGCATCGCGGCCTGCTGCGCGATCCCCTTCTCATTCCGAACCAGCGCGATGTTGGAACGAAGGCCATGCGCCGGCGCATAGCCGGGATCGAGGGTCAAGGCATGCTCCAACTCTTGGCGCGCCTCGGCCACCCGGCCCTGAATGAGGTAGAGCAGCGCGGCCTGCGTCGGGGGCTGCGGGGAGGATGGGAAGCGGCTCTTGGCTTCAGCGATGACCTCATCCATCTCATCGAAGCGATTCAGTCGATACAGCGCGTTGGCCTCTCCTACGAGGGCCGAAAGGGTAGGGGGTGTCGCCTGCCGGAACGCCCTCAACGCCTCCTCAATCCTTCCTTCCACCAGGTAGGCCCATCCGAGACCGGCGAGGGCCCGTGGGCTCCCTGGATCGAGGGCCAGGGTTTTCTCAAATTCCGTGCGTGCGTCTTTCTGTCTTCCCAGATCGAAGAGGATTTCGGCCAGCGTGAGTCTCGCCCCCGGATCCGCTGGTCCTGAGGCTACGCGTTGCTCCGCATCGGCCAGCCTTTCGGGGAGACGATGCGGCGCGACGCCGGTCAGCGGGTAGTCTCGGACGCTGACGATCCCTGGGTAGTACAGCGACCATTGGACCGCATCGATCGGCTTGAGGAGAAGGGTCTTACTTGGGCGTTCGCCCACCCTGGCCGTGGCCTCCTCGCCCGCCCTTACGACGACAGCCCCTTGAGGATTTCGGAATTCGACGGCCCCATCCAGCACGGCAAGATGCGATTCGTTGGCGAGACCGATGGCGAGATCGAACTCTGTTCCCCGAATGGTGGCCGTCGCGGCCGGCGTCCGAATCTGAAAGGGCCTGCCGTGGCTTGAACTCCAGACCTCCCCTTTTAACAGATTGAGGATCGTCTGGACAGGGCCGACGGCAGCACGGGCAGGTTTGCCTGGAGGCGGCATCACCGCCGTGATCTCCAGGGTGCTGTTGGCGTTGACCTTGATCAGGGACTCGTCGGAGAGCAGGATGGCCGCTCGACTCTTCGGACCCGTCCGCACCACATCCCCAGGGACGAGGATGTGACGGAGCCCTATGGGCTGCCAGTGCTGCGCCCGAAAGACCTCAACGCTACCCCCGACGCTCACAATCCGTCCCGCTTCCTCGGCCATAGCGGAACAGATGCTCAACAGAAGCAAGACGGTTGAGCAGAAGAGGATGGGTAGTATGGAGCGGCGCGGGGTTGACGACCGACAGAGATCCATAGCGTACCATTATAACTGCGAGCTGACTTCGCAAAGTTAACCGACTCCGAGATTGACTATCCGAAGTGAACTATAATGTCAAGATTATAATGTCGTCCATAAAAGAACCGCTTGTGGTGTAGCGAAGAAGCCCGGCCTATCTTCACGCTGCAGCCTGAGACAACGAGACACCTGAGGCTGTTGCGTGAGAAACGGTGAGGGCGAGTACGCGTGCGGCTGCTGCTGTGCGTGTTTCAACCCCCAACTTCTCGAAGATATGCTCCAGGTGCTTCTGTACGGTCCGTGGGCTCCTGCTGAGGATCTGTCCGATTTCGGCATTGGTCTTCCCGTCGCTGACCCAGATGAGCACCTCCACCTCCCGACGCGTCAGACCGAGGCATTCAACGAAGCTCTTGTTGTAGACCCACCCCCTGCTATTCATGCTGATTACACCTCCCCGGCTTGAGTTGCCTTGTGCCTTATTGTTCGTTGCCGGCCGTTTGCGATATCGTTCCTTCCTGAATTAACAAGCCGCATGCCAACATCGAAATCGCACAGCAGATTTCCCTAACTCTGCATTTCCAATGTAGTTCACGGGCAGGCTCAGCCGAGAGGATGGAGCGGATCAGATCGGGGAGATCGCTGTTCCATGAAACAGGATGTTTCAGTCGGTTTCACTCTGAAACATCCCTGCCCGGGGGTGCGGCGTTCGATGGATAGGCTGGTGTCCTGTTTCTCAAATTCGTTGCATATTTGTTGTAGACGTCATTCCGGCCAAGTCCGCATCGCGGGCGCGAGCCGGAATCCAGGAAATACCGGGAGTTCCGGATACCCGCTTTCGCGGGTATGACGGCTTATGTGCGCTAACTTTCGCAAGTAAGTACTAGTCACTATGAGACGGGGAGTGCAGTGTGAATATGACAGCTCCAGCACTCTTGACAACTTGCCGGAAATCGCCTACGGTTGTCACGCGGATAGGTGCGCACGTATGGCGGACTTACAGACCTGGAGGGGAGCCGTGGCGGAGAAGCTGATAGACAGGGGGGACGGTAAAGAACGCGAACGCGCGCTGGATCTGGCGATCGCCCAGATTGAAAAACTATACGGTAAAGGCTCCATCATGAGGATGGGCAGTTCCGGCGCCCTCTTGCCCGTTGCGGCCATTTCTACCGGTTCGCTGGAGTTGGATGCTGCGTTGGGAGTAGGGGGGGTACCGCGTGGCCGCATCATCGAGATTTTCGGACCCGAGTCGTCCGGAAAGACCACGTTAGCCCTGCATATCATCGCCGAGGCGCAACGTGCCGGGGGCTCTGCCGCATTTGTCGACGCCGAGCACGCGCTCGATGCCGGCTACGCGCGGTCCTTGGGGGTCAAGATTGACGACGTCCTGATCTCGCAGCCGGATACGGGGGAGCAGGCGCTGGAGATCACAGAGGTTCTGGTTCGGAGCGGGGCCGTCGATGCTGTCGTGATCGATTCTGTCGCTGCCCTCGTGCCTCGAGCCGAGATCGACGGCGAGATGGGTGAGCCGACCATGGGCCTTCAGGCCAGGCTGATGTCGCAGGCGCTTCGGAAGCTGACGGCGGCCATCAGCAAATCGAAGACCTGCGTGATCTTCATCAATCAACTTCGAGAGAAGATCGGAGTCATGTTCGGCAATCCCGAGACTACGACCGGCGGTCGGGCGCTGAAGTTTTACTCGTCGATCCGGCTCGACATCCGGCGAATCTCAAGCATCAAAGACGGGGAAAATATCGTGGGGTCACGCGTAAAGGTGAAGGTGGTGAAGAACAAGGTGGCCCCGCCGTTCAAGGAAGCCGAGTTCGACCTCATTTACGGTGAAGGGATCTCCCGGACCGGGGGGATCCTGGATCTCGGTGTTGAATACAAGATCATCGAAAAGAGCGGCTCCTGGTTCTCCTATGCCGGAGAACGGATCGGCCAGGGGCGGGAGAACGCGAAACGCTTTTTGCAGGAAAATGGCGAGCTGTGCGGTGAAATCGAAGGTAAGGTGCGCGCGGCCCTGGGGTTAACCGGCGCCGTCGAGGCTGCAGTTACGGCGCAGACACGTTAGATTCCCCCGTCCGGATGGAATTACGGGATATCTGGAGAGGTCATCGCAGGGATGCCTGTCGATCTTGATCGACTCCTGAGGTTGGCCGTCGAGCAACGCGCCTCAGACCTTCACCTGAAGGTCGGCGCCCCGCCTGTCCTGCGAATCGATCACCAACTCATCCCCATGCAGGATGAACCGTGCCTGAGTGAAGCCGATCTCGATGCGACGGTCGGCCTCGTGACGACGGAGCTGCAGCGACGCCAGTTCGTGCAACATCGGGAGTTGGATGTCGGCTACGGTATCGCTGGGCTGGGCCGGTTTCGGACCAACCTGTTTCAGCAGCGGGGGATGGCGGGGGCCATCTTTCGAGTCATCCCGCTCAAGGTTGAAACGATTGAGGAACTGAATCTTCCGCCGATCATCGGAAAACTAGCCATGGAAGCCAGGGGGATGGTGTTGGTGACCGGCACAGCGGGAAGCGGGAAATCGACAACCTTGGCGGCCATGATCGACCATATCAACGTGAATCGAACCGGTCATATCGTCACCATCGAGGACCCGATCGAGTTTCTCCATTCGGATCATCGGTGTCTGATCAGCCAGCGGGAGGTTGGGATCGACACCGAGTCCTTCGCCGGCGCGCTGCGTAGCGCGCTTCGTCAGGATCCGGACGTGATTTTGGTGGGAGAGATGCGCGACTTCGATACGATCAGTACGGCGATTGTGGCCGCCGAGACCGGCCACCTGGTGTTGAGTACCCTGCACACCATCGATGCCGCCGAGACGATCAACCGCATCATCGCCATCTTTCCGCCCTATCAGCAAAAGCAGGTCCGACTACAGCTTGCGTCCGTGTTGAGGGGGGTTGTCTCGATGCGGTTGATCCCGCGGGCTGACGGGAGCGGACGGGTACCGGCCGTCGAGGTGATGATCGCAACGGCCACCATTCGGGAGTACATCGTCGACTCCGATAAGACCAGAAAGATCGCGGAGGTGATCGCCGCCGGGACATCCGAATATGGGATGCAGACCTTTGACCAGTCGATTATGAGCCTCTACCAGCGGGGCCTGGTAAGTTATGAGGAGGCGCTGAAGTGGAGCAGCAACCCCAACGACTTCGCGCTCAAGGTACGAGGGATCGAGAGCGCGGTCGATCAGCCCTGGACCCCGGAGCGAACGGGGAGCCTGCGGGATCGAAGGCCGCACTAGCGCCAAGGTCGCCCGGCGCGGCGTACAGGGCAGGCATTCGGCTCCTCGCTGCCCGGGATCGAACGATCGCCGAACTGGCCCGTCAACTGACGATGAAGGGATTTGCTCAGGCGGAATCCAGGGCGGCGGTCGAACGACTGAAAGCGGAAGGCTATCTGAACGATCGACGATTTGCAACCGCCTGGGCCAGAGGCCGAGTTCGGACCAAACCGATGGGACCGCACCGATTACGCAAGGAGCTCGAAGCCAAGGGGGTTGAGGCGCCGGTTATGCGCGAGGTGCTGGAGGAGATCTACGAGGGGGGCGAAGAGCCGGTTGCCCGCCGCGCGATGGCCGGCAAGCGCGCGGCGCTCGGACGCGGATCGGCTTCAGCCCGAGTCGATCAGATCGCACGATTTCTGTATCGGAGAGGATTTTCACCTGACATTATCAGACGGCTCCTGTACGAGAAGCCGCAAGGTTAATGGAACGCCGATGACGGGGCTGACGGGCGGAGAGATCCGCGAGCGATTCTTACGATTTTTTGAACAACACGACCATGCAGTGGTGGCGAGCGCCTCGCTGGTTCCTGCCGACGATCCGACGCTGTTGTTCACCAATGCCGGGATGGTGCCGTTTAAGGGGGTCTTCCTGGGGACCGATCAGCGCCCCTATCGACGTGCCGTCTCTGTTCAGAAGTGCCTGCGCGTGAGCGGCAAGCATAACGATCTGGAGAACGTCGGGCGGACCGCCCGGCACCATACGTTCTTTGAGATGCTCGGCAACTTCTCCTTTGGTGATTACTTCAAAGAGGGCGCCATCGAATACGGCTGGGCGTTTCTGACGCGCGAGTTGAAACTCCCTGAAGAGCGGCTCTGGGTCACTATTTATAAGGACGACGATGCGGCGGGCGAGTTGTGGCGACGGCTGACCGATCTGCCGCCCGATCGTATCGTTCGGCTGGGAGACAAAGACAATTTTTGGTCTATGGGCGAGACGGGCCCATGCGGGCCGTGCTCCGAGCTGATCTTCGATCAGGGTCCGTCGATCGGGTGCGGGCGGCCGACCTGCAGCATCGAGTGCGGATGCGATCGCTACCTGGAGCTGTGGAATCTGGTCTTCATGCAGTACAACCGTGACGGGTCCGGAACCCTGACGCCGCTGCCCAGGCCGAGCATCGATACGGGAGCCGGATTGGAGCGAATGGCTGCGGTCTGCCAGGGGGTGAAGAGTAATTTTGAGAGCGACCTGATCCGGCCGTTGATCGCCGCGGTCGAGGGGCTGTCGCAGAAAGGATACGGCGCGGACGAGCAGGACGATGTCTCCATGCGGGTTATCGCCGATCACGCGAGGGCGGTGACCTTTGCGCTAGCCGACGGTGTCCTGCCCAGCAATGAGGGGCGGGGTTACGTCCTGCGTCGGATCCTTCGCCGGGCGCTTCGCCATGGTCGTCTCCTGGGCCTGAATGAGCCGTTCCTGGCCACTGCCACCGATAGGGTCATCGACCTGATGACGGAGGCCTATCCGGAGCTGCCGGCGAGTCGAGCCCATGTCGCGCGCCTGGCCTGGATTGAGGAGGATCGGTTCGGTATCGTACTGCGTGAGGCGCTCCCTCGGCTGCATGACCTGATCCGGAACGTCAAGGCGCCGACAGCGGAGCGGGCCGTCCTGCCGGGGTCGAAGCTGTTTGAGCTCTATGATACCTACGGCGTGCCGCGCGACCTGATCGAGGAGATCGCCGCTGAACAGTCGGCGGTGTGCGACTGGAACGGATTCGAGACCGAGTTGAGGCGTCAGCGGGACACGTCGCGGGCGCACCTGAAGGCGTTTGGAGAGGCCCAGGGGGTGGCGGATGCCGTCCGCGACCTTGCCAGGACGCGGCAAACGGCCTTTCTGGGATATGAGCGACTCGAGCTGGAGGCATCGGTCGTTGCCGTAATCGTCGACGGCAAACCGATCGAGCGGATCGGCGCGGGGCGGGAGGCGGAGGTCGTCCTGGATCGGACCCCCTTCTATGCGGAGGCCGGCGGACAGGTGGGGGATACAGGGTGCCTTCGTGGTGAGACCGTCCTGGCGGAGGTTCTGGACACGAAACGCCCGCTGCCCGGCTTGATCGTTCACCGCGTTCGGGTGACGCGCGGCGAGATGACGTGCGGCCAGCGGCTCGTCGCGTCGGTCGATGCGGGTCGACGTGCGATCACGGTGAAAAATCATACCGCGACACACCTCGTGCACGCGGCGCTCCGGCAGATCCTCGGCGATCATGTCCGACAGGAGGGTTCGCTGGTGGCGCCGGACCGATTGCGTTTTGACTTTCGACATTATGGCCCCCTCAGTTCCGCCGAGATCGCGCAGATCGAAGAGATGGTCAACACGAAGCTTTGGGCCAACCTGCCGGTGACGGTCGAAGAGATGCGGCTGGATGAGGCGCTGGCGAAAGGCGCCCTGGCCTTCTTCGGCGACAAGTACGGGGATGAGGTGCGGGTCGTGAGCGTGGCCGACTTCAGCGTCGAGCTGTGCGGGGGCACCCACACCAGGGCAACAGGAGAGATCGGCCTGTTAAAGATTGCGCATGAGACTGGGGTTGCGGCCGGGATCCGGCGCATCGAGGCCTTGACCGGGCCCGGCGCCTTTGCGTATCTGAGACGCGAGGGGGACATCCTGCGGGAATCGGCCGATCGACTGAAGAGTAAGCCGCTTGAGGTGCCGGAGAAGGTTGACCGCCTCGTCGATTCGGCCCGGGCCTTTGAGCGGGAGATCCAGCGACTTCGCGCTAAGTTGGGCGCAGAGATCGCTGAGGAGTTGCTGGAAAAGGCGACCCAGGTCTGCGGCATTACCGTGGTCGCCGGCCTCGCTGAGCGTTATGATCAGCGGGCGCTCCGCGAGTTGGTGGATCGACTACGGACAAAGATCGATAGCGGCGTGATCGTATTGGCGACGTCCGTCGAGGGGCGGGTGGGATGGGTGGTGGCGGTCACGCCGGATCTCACCAACCGGCTGCACGCCGGCAAATTGGTGAAAGAGGTCGCCGGCATCACCGGTGGAAGCGGCGGCGGCCGGGCCGATCTGGCCGAAGCAGGCGGGAAGAACCCCGACGAACTGAATCGGGCGCTTCAAATGGTTCCGGAACTGGTCAAACGGTTCCTCGGATGAGAGCAATCAGCTATCAGGCATCAGCGGTCGGCACGAAATACAGTCGGAGTCGAAAGCCGTGGAGTGGTCACATGGTCGGCTTGCGATCCGACCCGTCGCCGTGCTATAAGTTGTTCATCATACGGACCTTCTGGGCGCGGCGTGGATGATGATACCGATTGCACGGGAGGGGTGGCCGTTCATTCTCCCACCCCTCGGCTTGGCGGTCATCCTCTGGATGACAGGGTGGCAGATCACCGGTGGCGTCACATCTTTGGTGGCGGTGGCGATCGCTCTCTTTTTCCGTGACCCGACGCGCGATATCCCGAAAGACGAGGGGCTGATCCTGTCTCCGGCCGATGGGACCGTCGTTCAGGTCACGCGCTATATCGGTTCGGAGTTGCGAGAACCGGCCACCCAGATCAGTATCTTCCTGTCGGTTCTTAACGTCCATATCAACCGCGCCCCGTTTCCAGCGGTCGTCGAAGAGGTGACGTATAGACCGGGAACCTTTCGGATTGCATGGCAGCCTGAGGCGTCAACCGAGAACGAACAGAATCTGATCGCGCTGAAGGCGCCGGAGGGTCGGCTGCTGGTGAAACAGATCGCCGGCCTGATCGCACGACGCATCGTCTGCCGGGTCGCCCCCGGACAGAAGCTTGAGGCCGGCGAACGGATCGGGTTGATTCGATTCGGATCGCGCGTGGATCTTATCGTTCCGGCGCGGGCGGAGATTCTTGTGAAACGCGGCGATCGTGTGTATGGAGGAACCAGCGTGATAGGAGCGCTCCGATGAAGAGAGGACGACGGCGACGCGGGGTCTACCTGCTGCCGAGTCTGCTGACCATCACCGGGATGCTGTGCGGGGTCTACGCGATCGTGGCCGTCCACAACGACGACTACACGCGCGCGGCGGTCGCGATCCTTGTGGCCCTGATCCTGGACGGCCTTGACGGTGCGGTCGCCCGGTTGACCAACAGCCAAAGCGAGTTCGGCGTACAGCTCGATTCCTTGGCAGACCTGGTCTCATTCGGCGTCGCGCCGGCCATCCTCTCGTACGCGTGGGCGATTAAACCGTATACCAAAATGGGATGGCTGTTCGGCTCAGTGATCCCGACGGCACTGTTCGTATCAAGCGGCGCCTTCAGGTTGGCGCGCTTTAACGTGCAGACGCAAGCACTCGATAAGCGCTATTTTGTCGGCCTCCCGATTCCCGCGGCTGCGGCGGTGATTGCCTCCTTCGTACTGTTCATGCGAGAGTCGCCGTCGCTGGTCCTGTTTGAGCATGAGTTGTTGTCCGATCGCATGACATCCGCGCTCATGATCGTGATCGTCTATGCGCTGTCGTTTCTGATGGTCAGCCGGCTCCGTTACCGCAGCCTTAAAGGGATCGAGATCAAGAAGCGTCAACCGTTCGCGCTGCTGTTCGGTTTGACGGTGGGAGTGCTGGTTGTTGCGTCAGCGCCGAGCTTGGTGGCCTTTTTGTTCTTTTCGCTGTATGCGTTATTCGGTGTGATTCGACTGATTCCACTGATCCAACGACGGCTGCCGCAGCCGCTGGAGCAGGCCGCGGGCGGGAAGGGTGGAACATAGGCGCGATGGGGAAACGGATCACCATCTTTGATACGACGCTTCGGGACGGCGAGCAGGCGCCGGGTTGCAGCATGAATACCCGGGAGAAGCTGGAGATGGCCCGGCAACTGGCGCGTCTAAAGGTGGACGTGATTGAGGCCGGCTTTGCCATCGCCTCTGAAGACGACTTTGAGGCAGTCAAGACGATCGCCCAACATGTCAAGGGCGGGCCGATTATCGCCAGCCTCTGCCGGACACGTGAACCTGATATCGACCGCGCATGGGAGGCGCTGCAGTATGCCGATCGCGCGAGGATTCATATCTTCATTGCGACATCTGAGATCCACATTACCTACAAGCTGAAATCGACGCAGGAGGAGGTATTGCAGGCCGCCGTTACGGCAGTGAAGCACGCCAGGCGGTATACCGATGACGTTGAGTTTTCACCGGAGGACGCGCATCGGAGCGAGCAGGATTATCTCTGCAAGGTTGTCGAGGAGGTGATCAAGGCCGGCGCCACCACCATCAATATTCCCGATACAGTCGGCTACGGCCTCCCATGGGAGTTCGGCGCCAGGATCAAGGATCTCTTTGATCGGGTCCCCAACATCGACAAGGCGGTGATCAGTTGCCACTGTCATAACGATCTCGGGCTGGCGGTGGCCAACTCGTTGGAGGCGGTGAGAAACGGCGCGAGACAGGTGGAATGTACGATCAATGGGATCGGCGAGCGTGCCGGCAACGCCTCATTGGAAGAGATCGTGATGGCGCTGCGGACGCGAAGGGATTTGCTCGACTTCGAGACCGGCATCAACACGGAGGAGATCTATCGATCCAGCAAGCTCCTCACCAGCATCATCGGAGTCCCTGTTCAGCCGAACAAGGCGATCGTGGGCGCCAACGCCTTTGCGCATGAGGCGGGCGTCCATCAGCACGGCATGCTGCAGAAGCCGCTCACCTACGAAATTATGACCCCGGAATCGGTTGGGGTCCCTCGGAGTCGACTGGTTCTGGGCAAACACTCCGGCCGGCACGCGTTCAAGAAGCGGCTGGAAGAGCTGGGCGTCATGCTGCCAGAGGAGGCCGTCAACCGGGCCTTTGTGCGGTTCAAGGTCGTCGCCGATAAGAAGAAAGAGGTGTTCGACGACGACCTGTTGGCTATTGTCGAGGAGGAGGCGCTCGCGGCCGGTGAGACCTATACCCTGGAGCACCTGCAGTTTACCAGCGGGACCAACCTCGTTCCCACGGCGACCATACGGCTCAAGCGCGAGCACGAGATCTTCCAGGAATCGGGCTGGGGTGACGGCCCGGTCGATGCCGCCTATAAGGCGATCGACCAGATCACGAAGGTCCAGGGGCGGCTGGCCGATTATTCGATCAGGGCGATCACCGGTGGAAAGGACGCACTGGGCGAGGTCGTCGTCAAGCTGGAGGTGGATGGCCACACCGTCATCGGCAAGGGGAGTTCGACCGACGTCATCGAGGCCAGTGTGAGGGCGTACCTGAATGCGGTCAACAAGATTGTCGGCGCCGGGCGACCGCCGAAGGACACGACGGCGCCACGTGGACTGTAATGGAGCGCACGTGAGATGGCGAACAGAACCTACAACGTAGCGGTTGCCGGGGCGACCGGCGCGGTCGGAGAGACGATGCTTCGACTGCTCGAAGAGCGAAACTTTCCGGTTCGGCAACTGAGGCTCCTGGCCTCCGAGCGCTCCAGCGGAAAGAGCCTGATCTTCCGAGGCGAAGAGATCAAGGCCGAACAGCTCGGTGAGCATTCGTTTCAGGGGATCGAGATCGCCCTCTTCTCGGCCGGGGCGACCCGCAGTCGCGAGTTTGCCCCCGTCGCCATCAAGGCCGGCGCAGTAGTGATTGATAATAGCTCCGCATTCCGGATGGAACCCGACATCCCGCTGGTGGTTCCGGAGATCAATCCGGACGCGCTGGCCGGCTATCGGGCCCGCGGGATTATTGCGAACCCGAACTGTACCACCATTGTCATGCTGATGCCGCTCAAGCCGCTGCATGACTACGGTCGTATCAGGCGGGTGATTGCCACCAGCTATCAGGCGGTCTCGGGCGCGGGGGCGAAGGGGATCGAGGAGTTGAGGCGTCAGACCCTGGCCTGGGCCGGCGGGCAGCCGATAGAAATCAGCGCATTTCCGCAGCAGATCGCTTTCAACGTCATCCCCCACATCGACGTCTTTCAGCCGAACGGTTATACGAAGGAAGAATTGAAGCTGGTCTTTGAAACCAGAAAGATCCTGGAGGATGAGTCGATCGGGGTCTCGCCGACGACCGTCCGCGTCCCCGTCTTTACCGCCCATTCTGTCGCGATCAACGTCGAAACCGAACGGAGGATCGGGGCGGACAAGGCGAAGGAGTTGCTCGCGAAGATGCCGGGGCTGCTCGTCCTCGATGAACCTGCCGCCGGCCGCTACCCGGTACCGCTCTTTGCGGCTGGGAAGGATGATTGTTATGTCGGCAGAATCAGGGACGATCTGTCCAACGATCACGCCCTCAATCTCTGGGTGGTGGGAGACCAGCTTCGAAAGGGGGCGGCCCTAAACGCTATCCAGATTGCTGAATTGTTAGTCGATGGCTACCTTTGAACGGTGTAACCTTGACTGTCACAGAGAATCCGTGAACAGGAGCGCAGCACCGGCGCTCCTGTTCGTGTTTTCGGATCAAGATGACGACGTATAAACTGACCATCGAATACGAGGGGACCGACTATCATGGCTGGCAGGTCCAACCGGGTGTGCCAACCGTCCAGGGAACCCTACAAGAGGCTCTGGCGCGGATCTGCGGGACCAGGATCGACCTGATGGGCGCGGGCCGCACCGATGCCGGCGTGCACGCCCTTGGTCAGGTAGCCAGCCTTCGCGCTGAGTTTCACCATCCACCGGATACCCTCCGTCGAGCGTTGACCAGCGTCTTACCATCCGACATTGTGGTGACGCGGGTAGAGACGATGGCGGACGACTTTCACGCCCAGCGGCGGGCACAATGGAAGCGCTATCGGTACACCCTTCTGACGCGGCGATATCCCTCTGCGCTCGAGCGGCGATACAGCCTCTTTGTCCCATACCCTGTAGAAGTCGACGACATGGCTCAGGCTGCCCGGGGTCTGATCGGTACCCATGATTTCAGCGCGTTTCAAGCCGCACATGGATCTGCGGAATCACCGGTACGCACCATCTTGGCGGCCGAGTTTACACGGCAGGGGGATCACGTATACTTTGATATTGTCGCAGATGGATTTCTTCGCCATATGATCCGAATCATCATGGGAACCCTGCTGGATGTTGGACGAGGAAAACTACGACTGTGTGACTTTAAGGCGATACATGAAGGACGAGATCGTAATCATGCATCAAAGACGATCTCTCCCCATGGACTGTGTTTGCTGAATGTCGGTTACGAACCGTTTCGAGATAGTCAGGACCGATTGTTAGATCGTACGTCATGGCCTCGGCGTACGGAACTTATGGATCAGGAGGTGTGCGTCTCATGAGCGAGACAACTGATCTCTCTCGAAGAAGGCTCTTACAGTGCCTTGGCCTCGGCGCAGTGGCGGCGAGTGTGGTCCCTGAGTGGGCCTTTGCGGCTGTCGAGCAGGGCGCTCAGGACCGTCAAGCTCAAACGGATCCGGACGTCGAGATTGGGATCACCGCCCTGACAACGGAACTCCCGGTTCTTTCGTCGGATCGGCCGACGAAGGTCTGGAGATTTGTTGGTGAACTGATCAAGGGGCCGGCGGGTACGGTCGAGGAGATTCCGGGGAGTTACCTCGGTCCTATATTACGATTACGTCAGGGACAAAGGGTCCGTATTCGCTTCCGGAACAAACTATCGGAAGACTGCGTGATCCATCAGCACGGCCTGCTGGTACCTGAAGAGGCCGACGGCCACCCACGGCACCAGATACGGAGCGGCCAGACCTCTGTCTACGAATATACCGTTCTTGATCGCGCCGGTTCCTATTGGTTCCATCCCCATACCGACAAACGAACGGCCGAACAGGTCTACTACGGTATGGCCGGCCTGATCCTCGTGACGGACGCCGAGGAGGAGTCATTGGAGCTGCCGCGCGGTGACTACGATATTCCACTGGTGATCCAGGACCGGAGTTTCGATGACCGTAACCAGTTCCGCTACGTTGGGCACATGCATGATCGATGGATGGGGTTTTTGGGTGATCGACTATTGGTCAATGGGAAACCGGACGTTGTGCTTCCTCTCGCGACCCGTGCGTATCGGCTTCGGATCTATAACGGGTCGAACTCGCGCATCTACAAGCTGGTGTGGGGCGATGGACGCCCGCTTACGGTCATCGGGACCGATGGGGGACTGCTGGAGAGTCCGGTCGTCCGCAACTATGTGATGCTCGCTCCAGGCGAACGGGTGGATCTCTGGGCGGATTTCCGCGGTCGAAAGGTGGGCGACGAGATTGTGCTGCGCAGTGCTCCCTTCTCCGGCGTCATGCCCATGATGGGCATGGGTGGCGGTATGATGGGAGGTCGGGAGGGTGGAAGGATGGGGATGGGACGAGGCATGCGAGGCGGGATGATGGGTATGATGGGCACAACACTGCCCAATGGGTCCGACTACCCCATTTTGACGGTTCGTATCACGCGGGAAGAGCAGGATCAGCTCAGCCTCCCGCGCAGCCTCTCCACGATTCAACGCTACCGACTGCAGGATGCGGCTAATGCGAAAAAGCCCCGATCGATCCACCTGTCCATGCGGGGGATGTCGCCGCGGATCAACGGCCGCTCATTCGAACTGACAGGGGTCGTCGACGAGGAGATCATCCCGTTGAACACCTTGCAGGTGTTGGAATTCGTCAATCGAGACCGCCGGTCACGCACGATGATGATGGCCCATCCGATGCACATCCATGGACAGACGTTCCAGGTACTCAAGCGGGAGATGGCGCCAGGGTCTGAGCAACGGTATGCGTCGGTCAGCCAAGGGTTTGTCGATGATGGCTGGAAAGATACGGTACTGGTGATGCCTGGTGAAAAGATTACCATCTTAAAGCGTTTCGACAAATATACCGGTCTATTTCTGTACCACTGCCACAACCTCGAACATGAAGACCTGGATATGATGCGGAACTTTCTGGTCCAGGCCTAACGCCGTCAGTACGCCGATGGGCACGACAGTCTGTTGTAAAATCGGGCGCGTCACCGGTTCGTCATTGCGAGCGACCGGAGGGCGCGTGGCAATCTCGCTGTACCTGAGTGCGAAGAACGGTGGGATTGCTTCAATCGCTGCGCTCTCTCGCAATGACTCGGGCGGAGGATTTTCTAACTCATGACAAGGAGCCAATCATGCCGTTGCTGAGAATGAGGAGATTTGAACGTTGGGCCACCGCCGTTGGTACAGCGTTCCTCGTGGGGGCGGTGCTGTGGCAGCAGCCGGCATTCGGCGTGGAGCCGGCGGCCAAACCGGTGGAGCCTGGAGTGGTGGCGAAGATGGGTGATCAGACGGTTACGCTGGAAGAGCTGAAGCGGGCGCTGGCCCCGCAGCTTGCCAAGTTAGAAGATCAGAAATTCCAGCTCATGGAGGCAAAGCTGGAGGAACTGATCGAAGAACGTCTTCTTACGCTCGAGGCCAAACGACGGGGGATCACAGTAGACGAACTCTTGGAGGCAGAGGTTGCATCAAAGGTTCCAGAAATCGGCGATGGCGCAGTCACCGCATTTATCACACAGAACAGGGCGCGCTTACAGGGCGAGGAAGCCCAGCTTCGTCCCAGGGTCCGAGAGTATCTGCAAAATCAGAAGGAGCAGGAGAGTCGCCGCGCCTTTCTGGCCGGTTTGAAACAACGTACAAAGGTCGAACGCTTGCTGGAAGAGCCGGAGCCGACCCGGGTTGCCGTCAGCGCGGAGGGGGCGTTTACTTTAGGTCCCAAGGATGCGCCGGTGACCGTTATCGAGTTCTCCGATTTTCATTGTCCGTATTGCAGTCGGGTCGTCGCCACGCTGAAGGAGGTCGTCCGGCTTTATCCCAAACAGGTGCGGTTAGCCTATCGCGACTTCCCGATCGCGAACCTTCATCCGAAGGCCGCAAAAGCGGCTGAGGCCGCCCGCTGTGCCGGCGAGCAGGGGAAGTTCTGGGAGTATCACGACAAATTGTTTGAGTCGCAGGCGCAGACGACAATTGAGGACTTCAAGCGATTTGCTGAGCAGTTAAAGCTCGACAACAATAGCTTTGCCGCCTGTCTGGATAGTGGAAAACATGCCGCAGCGGTCCAGGCTGATGTACAGGAAGGAACACGCCTCGGCATTACCGGAACCCCGACCTTCTTTATCAATGGGCGGCTCGTCGTTGGCGCCCTCCCATTGGAGGCATTTCAGAGAATCATCGACCGCGAACTCCGCCGGCAGACGAAATAACCAACCCGGAGCCCACATTGCGGTCGCGACCGTGCATGGGATAGACTATCTTTTGACGTGGAATTGTCGCCACATCGCGAATGCGGAGAGTCGGTCCCGCATCGTGCGAGCGTGTCGTCTGCTCGGGTACGCAGCGCCGATTCTCTGTACACCCGAAGAGCTGATGGGGGGATAGACCAGTGCACCAAGATCCTATCGTAGAGGAAGTCCGTCGTGTGAGAGCCGATCTCTTGGCTCAAGCTGGCGGCGACCTGGACCGCCTTTTCGATATGTTGAAGGAGTGGGAAGCTGCCAGCGATCGTCCCGTCGTCTCCCGTCCGGCGAGGACACCGGAGCACGCTTCGGACGCGGCCTAACGCTCCGCAGCTACTCGCTGTGTCCTGACAGGCGACCGACGGCAGGTACAAGTGTGCGTGGAGTTGCCCTTGACTGCTGCAACACTCGAAAAGAAGCTTTAACCACGGGAGTCGCCGATCGACAACGAGCTGCTCCGGTGGCTCTATCTCCATCTGCCGCCCCAACCCATCAAGAGCAGGAAGGTGCACCGGGGCTACAGCGATGCGGCCCGCATCCTGATGCGGGAATCCGGAAGCCTGGATGCCGACAACCGTACGGCCGTCGGTCAGTACCTGCGCGCCGTCATTCCCATCATCGAGCAGTATGAAAAAAGGTATTCCTCATTGGTCCGGCAACCCCTGAAGAGGTGCTTGGGTTCCTCATGGGACAACACGAGCTCAGTCAATACGATCTCGCGAAGGAGCTCGGGGGCCAGTCCGTCGTGTCGCAAATCCTCAGAGGGAAGCGAAGGCTCACGCGGGAGCACATCGAGCGATTGAGTAAGCGATTTAGGGTAAGTCCGGCCACCTTCTACCCCGGAGGCGTCTCTTGCGGCTAAGTCTCACATTGAGGGAGGGGAGATATGTCAAAGGTCTTGAAAAAACGCCGGTATGCTTCAAGCATCAAGATCGATGGCAATATCAGGTGTCAACGCGTTTACCCTATCGAAGACGGAAAATCACAGAACAAACCCGTCGAAGAACTTCAAACTGTTGGCATCAAGTTGTCGCGTAACCAAGCGATCCAGCTAGCTCTTGTACTATTGGCCGCCTCCCAAGAATGGAGTGAAATTGATATAACGGTGTGGCGGCTTAACAAGCGTCAGTCTGATGGTACCTATACTGTGACGGTTACCAGCCCTCGTGAATCGTGACAAAAATGGCAAAATGAGCGTGTGACTACCACTGGCTGCGTCGATTCGGCAAAAAGAAAAAGGGGCTAAGTCTGCTTTTGAGTCAGGTGTCCATTCACTGGTAATCTTTATTTTCTGCCACGTCGCGTTCGAACGCTTCCTGGAACGGATTCTTGGAAGGCTGAGAAACGGGCGGAGGGATGTGAGCGAGATCCCTTGGTCATTTTGCGGTTGTGAGAAAGTCCGATCCGGGACCGGAACAGAGCGAAGGGGGAAGCGGATGCGTCGTATCAGACAATTGCCGTTTACGATGGCGGTCGTGTGTCTTGTGACGGGAATCTGGAACGTAGGTTGGGCGGCTGAATTTCCCGATCCGTGCCGGGATCACGAGGTCCGACTTCGTCTTGTGGAGGAGTATTGGGTTGCGACGCACACTGCAAAAGTTTCCGCAACGGTGCAGGTGGCGGCTGATCCGACGAAGGCTGAGGCGGTTCGCGTGGAGGTGCTGTCGCTGCTGAGGAGGCTGGTGCCGGAAAGCGGCGCACCCGAAGGCGTATGGCGGATTACATCGGCGGTCTTGAGTCGCGACGCGGCGGGCCTGGAACGCTGGCAGATACAGGCCGACATTCGGGCCGCCGAGCGTGAATTGCCTGGACTTCACGACAAGGGTCGAAGGTTGTCGAGGCCCGGCATGAATATTCACGTAACGATCGACTGGACACCTTCTACGATGGAGGTTGAATCGGTCAAGGAACAGGCGCGGAAGGCCATCTATAGAAAAGCCGCCGATGAAGTCGAGCGACTGAATGCGGCGTCGGGTATGCGCTACCGGCTGGGTGATGTGGAGTTTGTCGAGGCGGGTATTCCGGCGCGGCATGCGTTGAGGACGGCCGCTGACGAGGAGGGGAAGGCTGAGGTGATGATGGCGCCTCAGACGGCTATTTCGCGGGCGGACCGCGCGGTCATGCAGGCGCATGTTGCCCTTCGCGAACGGCAATGCCGATGAGAGAGCGGCCGTGCGACGTGAGGAACTGCTGCGCCATGCCCGATTGATTTTTCTTGACTTGGCAAGAGTTTCTCGCGTTAAATGTATCGTACCGAATCACGGGGTTGATCTTCAATCAGGCTTCGTCGTCAGTCCCGCGAAGGTAGCGGCCATCTAAGGGGTGCGAGATGTCGATCGAAGACAACAAGCGTTTGGTGCGTCGCCTCTACGAAGAGACCGATAAGCAGAACTTCTCGTCGCTGGATGAGTTCTTCTCCGAGAATCTGATCGATCACGATCCGCCCCCGATCCCCGATCTGAAGCCGGGCCTGGAAGGCATCAAGCAGTCGTTCAAGGTGTTTGCGAGCGCCTACCCAGACGGAACGCACGTCATTCACGATCTGATCGCCGAGGGTGACCGGGTCGTCATACGGGTGAGCGGAACCGGAACGCAGACCGGCGAGTTCAAGGGGATCAAGCCGACCGGAAAGAAGGTCGAGATGACGGGGATTGTCATCTACCGGATCGAAAACGGAAAGATCGTGGAGCGCTGGGCGCAGCACAACTTCCTGGGCTTCGTCATGCAGCAGTTGGGGGTCGTTTCGCTGCCGGGGCATGGCGGTCCACACTCACCACCAGCCTGAGTACCGAAGGCCACATCGCGAAGCTTGACCGGCAGGCGCTCAGCGTGTCGGATCGTTCCGCCGTGTCCGCCTCAACCCGCTCATCTTCCGCACTCATCGCAGTCCTTCTGCCCGCACGCCATCGTGTTGTTGTTCACGAACCCGCTTCGCGCTTGCGCAATCCTGACGCCTATGCTACGTTTCCAGCCGGTCTGAGCAATCATCGTTCAGGAGCGGTCAATGGCGCGGGGTTACGACTTTAAGACGATCGAAGCGAAGTGGCAGCGAACATGGGAGGAGAGCGGCGCCTTCGCGGCGAACGAAGAGGCGCCGCAGCGTAAGTTCTACCTCCTCGAGATGTACCCCTATCCGTCCGGTCGGATCCATATGGGCCACGTGCGCAACTACGCCATCGGCGACGTGCTGGCCCGATTCCTCAGGATGCGCGGGTATAACGTCTTGCACCCGATGGGGTGGGACTCGTTCGGTCTGCCGGCGGAGAACGCCGCCATCGAACATCGTACGCATCCCGCGAAATGGACCAACGACAACATCGCCTACATGCGCGCCCAGCTTAAACGGATGGGGTTTTCCTACGATTGGCGGCGCGAGGTCGCGTGCAGCGATCCGAGCTACTACACATGGGGGCAGTGGCTGTTCCTGAAGCTGTATGAAAAGGGACTGGCGTATAAGAAATCGACCGCCGTCAATTGGTGCGAACTCTGCCAGACGGTCCTGGCCAACGAGCAGGTGGAAGGGGGGCTCTGCTGGCGGGACGGGTCCCCTGTCGTACAAAAGGAACTGCCCGGGTGGTTCTTCCGGATTACCGCCTACGCTGAAGAGCTGCTGAGCGGTTTAGATCACCTTGTCGGATGGCCTGATCCGGTCAAGGTGATGCAGCGCAACTGGATCGGCAAGAGCGTCGGGGCCGAGGTGCGCTTTCCGCTGGTCGACCGGGGAGAGGCGCTCACCATCTTTACGACGCGACAGGATACGCTCTTTGGAGCGACCTTGATGGTGCTCGCCCCGGAGCACCCGCGTGTCCTCGATCTCACACAGGGCACCTCGCAGGAGCAGCCGGTCCGGGCGTTCATTGAGCGGATGAAACTGGAAGACCGGATCAAGCGGGTCGCGGCCGACACGGCAAAAGAAGGGGTATTCACCGGCGCCTATGCCGTCAATCCGCTCACACACGAGCGGATCCCGATCTGGATCGGTAACTTTGTCCTGCCGGAGTATGGAACCGGCGCCATCATGGCGGTACCCAGCAATGATCAGCGCGACTTTGAGTTCGCTCGGAAGTATGGCCTGCCGATCCGCCTGGCGGTCACACCCACCGATACCCTGTTGGATGAGCGCAGCCTGGAGCAGGCGTATGAGGGTGAGGGTGTTCTGACCAACTCCGGCCCATTTACCGGTATGGACAGCCGACAGGCGCGCGAGGCGATTGCCGATTTTCTGGAACGGGAGGGGATCGGGCGGCGGACGGTGAACTACCGGCTCCGCGACTGGGGGATCTCGCGACAGCGCTATTGGGGCAATCCGATCCCGATCATCTACTGCGATGGGTGCGGAACCGTACCGGTGCCGTATGAGGATCTGCCGGTTGTTCTGCCTCAGAACGTCGAGATCACGATGAAGGGGGGCTCGCCGCTGCAGAAGGTCGCCGAGTTTGTCAATGTCCCATGTCCGCAGTGCGGCAGTCCCGCCAGACGGGAGACCGACACCATGGACACCTTTGTCGATTCCTCCTGGTATTTTCTCCGATTCACGAGCCCGGAGGCGGAGGATGGACCGGTGAACGCTGCTCGTGTGAACTACTGGATGCCGGTCGACCAGTATATCGGTGGGATCGAACATGCGGTTCTCCACCTGCTGTACGCGCGCTTTTTTACCAAGGCCGTCCGCGACCTGGGCCTGATGACGGTGGACGAGCCGTTCCATCGACTGTTGACGCAGGGTATGGTGTGTAAAGAGACCTCCCGGTGCGCCGAGCACGGCTTTCGGTTGCCCGGGGAGGTGGACGGTTCAGGGTGCTGCCGCGCGTGCGGTCGTCCGGTGCAGGTCGGGCGAACCGAGAAGATGTCGAAGTCTAAAAAGAACGTGATCGACCCCGAAGATCTTCTGGCGCAGTATGGGGCCGATACCGCCCGGCTGTTCTGCCTGTTTGCCGCCCCGCCGGAAAAGGACCTGGAATGGTCCGATCAGGGCGTCGAGGGCTCATTCCGATTTTTGTGCCGGATCGTCCGCCTCGTTGAGGAGCAGGAGGCGTTACTGAAGGATCGTGTGCCGCCGATCCCGTTTCAGGACCTCATAGCGGGCCGCGCCCTGTACCGCAGGGCCCAGCAGACCGTCAAACGGGTGACGGAGGATATCGAGGATGAGTTTCACTTTAACACTGCCATCAGCGCCCTCATGGAGCTGACCAACGAGATCAGCCGCTTTGAGCTGAAGGGTCCGGCAGAGGAGATCGGAGAGCGGCGCTTCGCCTATAGCTATGCGGTCGAGACCCTTCTGCTGTTGCTGTCGCCCTTTGCGCCGCACCTGTGCGAGGAGTTGTGGGAGCGGCTCGGGCGCGGCGGCAGCATCTTTCAGACATCCTGGCCGCTCTTCGACCCTGCCGTCATTACCGCCGAGGAGATGGTGGTGGTGATTCAGATCGACGGGAAGGTCCGCAGCCGACTCGTCATGCCTGCCGATGCGGACGAGACGGCGATGCGCGAGGCGGCCCTGGCGGACGAGCGGGTCAAGGGGTGGTTAAGCGAGCGAACGACGCGGAAGGTGGTGGTCGTGCCGAAGAAACTGGTCAATATCGTCACGGGGGGGATTCAATGAGGACGATCGTGTACGTGGCGGTACTCCTGGTACTGGCCGGATGCGGCTATCGGCCGGTCGGTTCCGGAGAGATGAGCGCACTTCAGCCCTCCGTCAAGACGATCAGTATCGGGATGGTCAAAAATCGGACCTTCCGTCCGACGATTCAGCCGGCCCTTCGGGATGCGTTGGCCCGGAGACTTTCCGCCGACGGTCGGATGCGGATTGTGGAGGAGGGCGCCGACGCTGTCCTGGAGGGGGCGATCGAAGGGTTCGGTGAAGAGCCGCTGGCCTTCGGCACCGTGGATACGGCCAAGCGCCTTCGCATGAGCATCTTCTTCTCCTTTACGTTGAAGAAACGGGCGGACGAAAAGGTGCTGCTTCGAGACGGCGTCACGGGCATCGCCTATTACTATACCGGGTCCGGCCTCGCAGAGACCAAGACCGCCCAGGATGAGGCGACGCTTCGGGCGGTCGCGGATCTTGCGGATCAGGTCGTCAGTCGACTGCTGGATGGGGTGTAATGGCCTGGTCCAAGGTCGGCAGCCGGCACTCACCGCGCAAGACTCACGACTTTCGTCACGGAGAGATCGCCTCGGTCTACTGCCTCTACGGAGAAGAGGACTATCGTCGGGAACAGGTGCTGAACCAGCTCCTGGACGCACTGCTCCAGGAGGGCATGAGAGACCTGAATCTCGACCAGATCCGTCCTGGAGAGACAGGAAGCGGATCAATTCTGGGGAGTGCCAGGACGCTGCCGTTTCTCGCGCCGCGTCGGGTGATTCTGATTCGAGACGTCGAGGGGCTTTCGCGGGACCAGCAGGAGGAACTGCTTGCCTATCTGAATGAGCCCTGTCCGACAAGCTGTCTGGTGTTGGTCGCGAAACGTCTGGATCTCAGGACACGTTTGGCGGCGGTCCTCCAGAAGAAAGGGGTGCTGCTGCGCTTTGATCGTCCGGAGGCGGATTCGTTGAAGGAGTCGCTGACGGCGGCAGCCAGGGAGCGCGGGGTACGACTGCAGCCTGAAGCCGTCAGCCTGCTTCTGGCGCTGGTGGGCGACGATGTTCGTCAGTTGATCTATAACCTGGAGCGATTAATACTCTTCGTTGGGGAGCGCGAGGAGATCGGTGAGTCGGAGGTTGCGGCGCTGGTTGGGGAAACCCGTGTACGATCGATCTTTCAACTGACCGATGCCGTGTCGAGCCGAAATCTGGATCCGGCGCTCCGTTGTCTGACCAGTCTCTTGGAGAGCGGGGAAGAGCCCCTCGCCATTATCGGCATGCTCGCTCGGCAGATCCGTCTGCTGATCCGCGCCAAATCGCTTCGCGAGCAGTCGGCCACCGTCGGCAGGATGACCCAGGGATTCAATCTGCCGCCCCGCGTCGTCGCGGCCCTGGCAGAGCACGCCGCCTCGCGTTCCTGGCCGCAGCTCTCGGGCGCGCTTCACGCGCTCTCGGAGGCCGACTTGGCCATCAAGACCGGAAAGGCCGCAGCCCCCGCGGTGATGACCGGGTTGGTCTGGAATCTCTGCCTGGCGTGAGGCCTACGACGGTTGCGGGAGGGCGTGGAGTTGGCGGGCAAGCCGTGACTTATAGCGGGCCGCGGCGTTCTTATGGATAAACCCCTTGCTGGCGGCTCGGTCAATGAACGGTACCGCCTGCGCGAATGCCTTCCCGGCCGCATCCCGATCCTGTCCCTCGATCTCCGTCCGCACCTTCTTGATGACGGTCTTCAAGGCGCTCTTGGCCGCACGATTACGCAACCGTCGCTTCTGGCTTTGCCGCATGTGTTTCTGTGCCGACTTCGTAATTGGCATGTGTCTCTTTCTCCTCTGTCGTGTCTCGTCCCTATCCGGTCTACGGAGTGATCGATCGCGCTGCTCATTAGAAAGCAGCGGCGCGTACTTGTCAAGGATTTTCTGATGGAGCACGAACACCGCGGAAAGATCGCGCGGGCGGCCGGTGTGGTCAGCGCGGCCACCCTGTTGAGCCGTATTCTCGGCTTTGTCCGCGATCTGATCATTGCCAGGGCCTTCGGCGCCGGAACCGCGACCGATGCCTTTTTCGCCGCCTTCCGTCTCCCCAATATGTTACGCGAACTGCTGGGGGAGGGCGCCCTCTCGGCGGCATTTATCCCGGTCTTCACTGAATCGTTCCGGACGCGCGGGCGTGAGGGCGCCTGGCGATTGGCCTGGACCGTCTTGAGTATGCTGACGTTGCTGCTGCTGGCGGTCTCCAGTGTCGGCATTGTGTTCGCGCCCTGGTTGATCAGGCTCATCGCCCCCGGCTTTCACGCGATCCCCTCACAACTCGATCTGGCCGTCTATCTGACCCGGGTGATGTTTCCGTATATCCTGTTGATCGGGGTGGCGGCGCTCTTCATGGCGATCCTCAATTCGCAGGGCCACTTCGCCACCCCGGCGCTCTCGCCCAGCGTGCTCAACGTCGCCATGATCGGCTGTGCGCTATTTCTCACACCGCATATGGACCCGCCGATCGTCGCGCTGGCTATCGGCGTCCTCATCGGCGGCGTCGGCCAGCTTCTGATCCAGATCCCGGCGATTCTGAGCGGAAGTCGGGGCGTGCGGTGGAGTCTCGATGTCGGCGATCCTGCGGTCGGGCGGATCGCGCGGCTGATGACGCCGGGGATCGCCGGTTTGGCCGTCACGCAGCTCAATGTCTTTATCGGCACCCTGCTCGCGTCGTTGATGGGGGAGGGCGGGATCTCCATCCTGTACTATGCCTTCCGATTGATCCAGCTCCCAATCGGTCTGTTCGGTGTGGCGATTGCCACAGCGGCCTTCCCCGCGATGGCGAGGCAGGCGGCCAACCGGTCCCTGAGAGAGGTTGGCGCCACGGTCGCCTATGCCATCCGTCTGGTCCTCTTCGTAACGCTGCCGTCGATGGTCGGCCTGATGGTCTTCAGGGTGCAGATCATCCAGATCCTCTTCGAACGGGGCGCCTTTGATCGAACAGTCACCCTCGCCACCGCTGATGTTCTGTTGTTCTACGCCTTCGGTCTCGGGGCCTATGTGTCGAACCGGATCCTCGTCCCGGCCTTCTATTCGCTGCAGGATACGGCGACGCCGGTCAAGATCGGGATGGCGGCCGTGGTGGCCAATATTGTCGCATCGCTCCTGCTGATGCGGCCGCTGGGGCTGGCCGGTCTCGCGCTGGCGACCACCCTGTCCTCCTTCGTGAACCTGGGCCTGCTGTTGGTCTGTCTGCAACGGCGTCTCGGGCGGCTCGATGGGTTACGCCTGCGCTCACTGGCCAAGGTCGCCGGGGCTGCCGGCTTGATGGCCGTCATCGGCCTATCGCTGAGCTATGCGTATGACCCGCTGACGATCGAATCATCGCTTCATCGTGCCGCGGTGCTGACGGTCGAGCTTGTGATCTGCGGTGCGGTATTTCTGCTTGCGGCGGCCGGTATGGGCTCCGAGGAGTTGCGTGGTCTGCTGCAATGGCTGATCAGCCGCCGACAGAAGATCGAAGGTACCCCATCAGGGGAAGATTAACGTTGACGCGAAGAAGGGGATGTGCTAAAAGAATTACGAACTTATCGATGTATTGCGCAAAAGGGGGTAGGGGGTAAGGAGAGGCGAGCATGAAACTGACAGGATCGGAGATTTTGCTGAGGAGCCTGGTCGAAGAGGGGGTAGATACCGTCTTCGGTATTCCGGGCGGCGTGATTCTGCATACCTACGACGTGATGACCGATCCTGCAGTCGCGTCCAAGATCCGGCACATCCTCTGTCGTCACGAGCAGGGTGCGACCCATGCCGCAGAAGGGTATTACAAGGCCAGCGGCAAGGTCGGGACAGTGATGGTCACCTCAGGGCCCGGGGCCTGCAATACCATCACCGGCGTGACCGACGCCTTGCTGGATTCCATGGCCATCGTCGTCTTTACCGGTCAGGTACCGACGACGGCGATGGGTTGCGATGCCTTTCAGGAGGCGGATGTGGTTGGCACAACGCGGAGTTGCACCAAGCACAACTTCCTTGCCCTCAAGACCGAGGATATCCCCAGAATCGTGAAGGAGGCGTATTACATCGCCCGTTCCGGTCGCCCGGGGCCGGTACTGGTCGATCTTCCAAAGAACGTGATTACGGGACGCGCCGAATACCGCGGCCATCCGCGGGAACTGCACATCCGAGGCTACAAGCCGACCACGCAGGGCCATGCCGGCCAGATCAAGCGGGCGGTTGAATTGATGAAAGCCGCCAAGCGGCCGCTGATCTATGGCGGCGGCGGGATTATTCATTCGGAGGCGTTCGATGAGCTCCGCGATCTGGTGGCGATGACCCAGATCCCGGTGGTCACGACGTTGATGGGCCTGGGCGCCTTCGACACCTCCGAGCCGCGCTGGCTTGGGATGGTGGGGATGCACGGACCCTACTGGTCCAATATGGCGATGGTTGACTGCGACCTGATGATCGCCGTCGGGTCGCGGTTCAGCGATCGGGTGACCGGGAGACTATCCGAATTCGGCAAACAGTGCAAGATCATTCATATCGACGTCGATCCGACCTCAATCAGGAAGACGGTGCACGTCGATGTACCGATTGTCGGTGATGTCAAGCAGGTGCTTGGCGAGTTGAATCGAGCCGTGAGCCGGGTGGAGCGGCAGTGGGCGCACGACCTTGAGGAGTGGTACGCGGAACTCGCGGAATGGAGGGCCAAACACCCGCTTCGATACGGTCCGATGCGCGACACGATCAAACCGCAGTATGCCATCGACATGGTCTATGAGGTGAGCGAGGCCATGAACCCGATCGTCGCAACGGGCGTCGGCCAGCACCAGATGTGGGCGGCGCAGCGCTATCGGGGTCACCGGCCGCGCCGTTGGCTGACCTCCGGCGGGCTGGGGACGATGGGCTACGGATTCCCCGCGGCCATGGGTGCTCAAGCGGCCTTCCCGGACGATCTGGTCATCTGCATCGACGGCGATGGGAGCTTTCAGATGACCAATCAGGATCTGGTCACGTGCGTTGAGAACAATCTGCCGGTCAAGACGGTGATCATCAACAACGGCTATCTCGGGATGGTACGGCAGTGGCAGGAACTGTTTTATGGCCGCCGATATTCTCAAGTGGATCTGGCGATACAACCCGATTTCGTGAAGCTGGCGGAGGCCTATGGGGTGACCGGGCTACGTGCCAGGCGGCCGGAAGAGGTCAAATCTGTCCTGGAGCAGGCCTTTGCCATGCCGGGACCGGTCCTCGTCGACATGGTCACAGACCGGGAAGAGAACTGCTTCCCCATGATTCCGCCTGGTGGTGCCATCAAGGATATCATCGACTATGGCGATCCGATTTCCGAGAAGCTGTTTCAGGGGGTCAGATGAGCGAACGGGCCAAGACGATGTCGAAGGAGGCAAAGGCGCGTCATATCATTACCCTGCTGGTCGAGAACCACGCAGGCGTCCTGGCACGCATCGCCGCGCTGATCGCCGCCAAAGGGTACAATATTGACAGTCTCACCGTCGGCGAGACGATGGATCCCTCCATCTCCAGGATGACCCTGGTCGTGAGAGGGGATGACTCGGTGGTAGAGCAGGCGGTGAAACAGCTCAATCGTCTCATCGATGTGATTCGTGTTACCGACCTGACCGGTGAGGAGTTCGTCGAGCGTGAGCTGGTGCTCGTAAAGGTCAAGGCCAAACCGGAGGCCAAGGCTGAGATACTCCGGATTGCCGACATCTTTCGGGCCAAGGTCGTGGATGTCGCGCCCCTATCGTATATGCTGGAGTTGACCGGCGCGGAAGACAAGCTGAACGCCTTTGTCGAACTGCTCAAGCCGTATGGCATCCAGGAGTTTGCACGCACCGGCATGACGGTGATGACCCGGGGGAGCAAGACGGCCGGTAAACAGGTTGAAGAGATTGTGAAGGGATCGGAGATCAAAAAGGTAGTCGGACTCGTCGAGTAGGCATAACGGATTGGAGGAGTGATGGCCAAGCTGTATTACGATCAGGATGCTGATCTGAATCTGCTGACGGGCAAGACCATTGCCATCATGGGATACGGCAGCCAGGGCCATGCCCATGCGCTGAACTTCAAAGAGAGCGGCCTGGATGTGATCGTCGGTCTGTATCAGGGGAGTCGGTCGTGGGACAAGGTTAAGGCGGCCGGGCTGAAGGTCGCGACCTGTGAGGAGGCCGCTTACAGCGCCGATGTAATCATGATGCTGCTGCCTGATCAAACGCAGAAGCAGGTCTACGAGGAATCGATCGGGAAGGCGCTCACACCTGGGAAGACGCTGATGTTCGCCCACGGTTTTAATATCCACTTTCACCAGATCGTCCCGCCGTCGACCGTCGATGTCTCGATGATTGCGCCCAAGGCGCCGGGCCATCTCGTCCGTCAGGTCTTTACGGAAGGGGGCGGGGTTCCGGCACTGCTGGCTGTTCATCAGGATGTATCGGGGCGGGCAAAGGCAACGGCCCTGGCCTATGCGAAGGGGATCGGGTGCACACGGGCAGGCGTGCTGGAGACGACCTTTCGCGAGGAGACAGAGACCGATCTGTTTGGTGAACAGGCCGTCCTGTGCGGAGGGGCCTCGGCGCTGGTGAAGGCCGGGTTTGAGACGCTGGTGAAGGCCGGCTATCAGCCCGAGTTGGCCTACTTCGAATGCATGCATGAACTCAAGCTGATCGTCGACCTGTTCTATCAGGGCGGCCTCGCATATATGCGCTATTCGATCAGCGATACGGCGGAATACGGTGACTACAGTCGTGGGCCTCGCCTGATTAATGAGCAGGTCAAGGGCGAGATGCGGAAGATCCTGGACGAGATTCAGACCGGCGCATTCGCCCGCGAGTGGATCCTCGAAAACCAGGCCGGACGGCCAAGCTTTCTGGCCATGCGTAATCGGGATGCCGATCATCCGATCGAGAAGGTCGGCAAGGAACTGCGCTCCATGATGACCTGGATCAAAAAACCTGAGGCGCATTAGCCGTCAGCGATCAGCGATCAGTAAGATTCAGAAAGACACACTGTTCGCTGAAGATTCATAGGCGCAACAGGCCCTCGCAGATGGGCGGATGGAGGCGAGGGCCTTTGTATTTGTTTCGGGTGTGTGCAGATGGACAGGCGGTGGTACGGATGAAGATTGCCGATCTGTACGGTCACGGTCGATTCGGCCTCTCCTTTGAGATCTTCCCCCCGAAGACCGAGGCGGGGGAAGTCCAGTTGTTTTCCGCCCTGAACACCCTGATGGTCTATCGTCCCTCCTTCGTGTCATGTACCTATGGGGCGGCAGGTTCGACACGAGATCAAACGCTGGAGCTCACGGTGAAGATTCGCGAGCGGTGCGGTGTGACGACCGCCGCACACCGGACCTGTGTCGGGTCGACGGTTGAGGAGATTCGACGGTGGCTGAAGGAGGCAACCGACCGGAGTGTCGAGAATATCGTTGCCCTGCGCGGGGATCCCCCAAAGGGGGAGGTCGGGTTCACAAGGCCTGAAGGCGGGCTGGGATACGCCAACGAATTGGTCGCCCTGATCCGACAGGAGTTCCCATACTTCAGTATGGCCGTGGCGGGCTATCCCGAAACGCATCAGGAGGCGCCGAGTCCCGCGGTCGATCTGGCGAATTTGAAGCGGAAGGTGAATGCGGGCGCGGATGCCGTCATTACCCAGCTCTTTTATGATAATCGCGATTTCTTCGATTTTCGTCGTCGTTATCGAGAAGCCGGGATTGCCGCCCCGCTGATTCCCGGTATCCTTCCGGTGATCAATCTGGGTCAGATTCAGCGAATCACCTCGATGTGCGGGGCCAAGATCCCGGCAGCATTTCTTGCAGAGTTGGATGGCTGCCGGGATGATCCTGCCGGGCAGGTGAGCGTGGGGGTACAGTACGCCATCCGGCAATGCCGCGAGTTGCTTGATGCGGGAATCCCCGGCCTGCACTTTTATCTGCTCAACAAGGCTGAAGCGACGCTTCAGATCCTGCAAGCCTTGGATCTGCCGCGGTGACCGTGTGATGAGGGTGTGGGGTATCGGGTGTCGGGGTGGGGTTGGCTGCGTTCGAGGTTTAGTGTAATGTGCAATGATTGCCACTGGTTGAAGGAGGCCACCGTCACGTGAGCCATGCGCCGCTTATTGTACTGGCGGGTCCCACCGCATCCGGGAAGTCAGCTTTGGCGCTGGCCCTGGCAGAGCGAGCAGATGGCGAGATCGTTGCCGCGGACTCGATGCAGGTCTATCGCGGCCTCGATATTGGGACCGCAAAGCCGACCGCTCAGGATCGAGATCGCATTCCCCATCACCTGCTCGATGTCGTTCGACCTGATCAGCCCTTCACGGCGGCCGAATATGCGAGGTTGGCCTCCGCCGCTGTCGGCGACATCCGCGCTCGCGGACGTCTTCCGATTCTGGTAGGGGGTACCGGCCTGTACATACGCGCACTCCTTGAAGGATTGTTCGATGGGCCAGGGGGGGTAACTCGCCTACGGGAGTTGCTGTATCGCGAGGCGGCAGAAACAGGGTCTGCGATCCTGCACCGACGACTTGAGACCATCGATCCTGATGCGGCTGCAGCGATCCATCCTCACGATCTTTCCCGAATCGTGCGGGCGCTTGAGGTGGCGGCTGTAAGCGGTCGCCCTATCTCGACCCTCAGGGCGGAGGGACGCCGCGACGGCGGCCCCGTCGCTGGGCCTATCCTGAAATACGGCCTGGATCGGAATCGTCAGGAACTGTACCGACGGATTGATGCGCGGGTCGAGGCGATGATGGCGCAGGGATTGTTGCGTGAGGTTCGGGGGCTACTCGATCAGGGCTACAACGGGACCCTCAGATCGCTACGGGCCATCGGATACCGTCATATGATCGAGCACCTGCAGGGGCAGATCAACCTTGACGATGCGGTCGCCTCGCTCAAGCGCGATACCCGGCGATATGGGAAACGGCAACTCACCTGGTTTCGTCACCAACACGAGATTGAGTGGCTGACTGTGGAGGGATCGGCGGTCAGCAAGCAGATGCTCCAACGACTTGTCGAACGGATCGAGGAGACATGGTCGCGAACGGTGTAGGTCGGATGCTGGTCAATCCTGTCGGTCCGTTGAAGGGTGAACTGACCCTTCCGGGCGACAAGTCGATTACCCATCGGGCGGTTATCCTGGGATCGTTGGCCGACGGCGTTACGGAGATTACTGGTGCGCTGCGAAGCCACGACTGCTGTGATACCGCCAAGGCGTTTCGCGCGATGGGGATCGCAATCGAAGAGCTGGATGGGGAACGGCTGCAGATTCACGGGGGTGGGTTGTACGGCCTGAAAGAACCGACGGAGGTGCTGGACGTCGGGAATTCCGGCACGACCATGAGGCTCCTGGCGGGGGTGCTGGCGGCGCAGCCGTTCTTTACCGTGCTGACGGGCGATCAGTATCTGCGCGCGCGGCCGATGGCCAGGGTGACGCTGCCGCTCAGGTCGATGGGGGCCACCATCCTGGGTCGAGACGGCGGGAATCTGCCGCCACTCGCCATCAGGGGCGCACGACTGCAGGCGATCGACTATATCGGCCCGATCGCCAGCGCCCAGGTGAAATCCGCGATCCTGCTGGCTGGCCTCTTTGCCGAGGGTGAGACGACCGTTACTGAGCCGGCCCTCTCTCGCGATCATACGGAGCGGATATTCGACGCAGTCGGCATCCCGATCCGCCGCAATGGGTTGCAGCTCGCCGTCGACGGTATCAAGCGCATCCCCGCCTTTCGACTTCATATTCCCGGGGATTTCTCGGCGGCCGCCTTCTTTCTGGTTGCGGCGCTGGTGATCCCGGGTTCGGATCTTCTGTTGCGGGGGGTAGGGATGAATCCGACACGAACCGGCCTGCTGGAGGCGCTCCAGGCGATGGGCGCGGGGATCGAGATCAGCGAACAGCGTATCGTCTCCGGTGAGCCGGTGGCTGATCTGCGTGTCAGAAGCCAGGCATTGCACGGGACGGCGGTGGCCGGGGCCCTGATTCCTCGGATGGTTGATGAGATCCCCATATTTGCAGTGGCGGCTGCGCTGGCCTCGGGGACGACGATCATACGGGATGCGACGGAGCTTCGGGTCAAAGAGGTGGATCGGATCGCTGCCATTGCCACGGAGTTGCATCGGTTGGGCGTGGAGGTTGAGCAACGTTCTGATGGTTTGAACATCCGTGGGGGCGCCGTCCTGTCCGGCTGCCATTGCGACAGTTGGGGAGATCACCGGATGGCGATGGCGCTGGCCGTGGCGGGCCTGGCCGCCAAGGGGAGCACCACGATCTCCGATCCATCCTGTGTCGGCAGCTCATTCCCGGATTTCTGGACGCGCCTGAATACCGTGCTGCCCGGGGCGGCGGTACTATCGGAGGGTTGAACGGTCTATGCGGCAGATAACGAATTACGATCCACTGCCAAGTACAATAGGCCGGCTGATTATCGCGATCGACGGACCGGTCGGGGCAGGCAAAAGTACGGTGGCTCGCCTGCTCGCCAAGCGGTTGGAGTACCGGTATATCGACAGCGGGGCGATGTATCGCGCGCTGTCATGGAAGGCGCTGCAGAGGGGTCTCGACCTGAATGATGAACGCGCCTTGCGACAACTGGCCGATGAGACCTCTATCGTCCTTGAGGCTGCCGGTGATCGAGAACTGATTCTTGTTGATGGACAGGACGTCAGCCATCAGATCAGAGAGCGTGGGGTCGAACAGGCGACCTCGAAAATCTCGACCCATCCGAGTGTTCGTCAGGTGATGGTGGCGCACCAGCGACGTATGGCCGTAGAGGGCGGAGTGGTAATGGACGGGCGTGATATCGGTACGGTTGTGTTCCCAGACGCCGATCTGAAATTTTATCTCACGGCGCGTTTGGAGGTGCGGGCGAGGCGTCGATACGTTGATGCGCAGGCACTCGGTGCGGTCCGAGAGATGGATGAACTCGTCAAGGATATCGAGGCAAGAGACGTCAGGGACATGAATCGACACGCCTCACCGTTACGAAAGGCCGACGGGGCGGTGACGATCGATACCAGCGATCTGCCGATTGCCGAGGTCGTTGATGCGATGGAGGCGGAGATCCAGCGGAAGATGGGGATCCATGAAGACAAGACGTGAGGAGCCTTAATTTTTGCTTGCGTTTTCGGGAGGTCATCCGATAATATGAGATCTGTGTTTTTGCGGGACGGGGTTCTGAAAAAGGCGATCGGTCGCTGTGTCGTCAGCATGATTCGCCTTGTCTGCCTCGGTATCGCAAAGGTCGCGTTCCGGCTTCAGATCGAGGGGCAAGAGCATATCCCTCGTACGGGACCGGGCATCGTGGCGGCGAACCATGTAAGCTATATTGATCCGATTATCATCGGGATCGCGGTTCGACGCCCGGTTCGTTTTATGGCCAAAAAGGAGCTGTTCAGTTCCCCGCTATTTGGTTGGCTGATTCGGCAACTCGGCGCTTTTCCAGTCAATCGGGATCGAACCAACCTGCAGGCCTTTAAGCTGGCGGCCTCCTCACTGGCAGCGGGAGAGATCGTCGCAATCTTTCCGGAAGGGACGCGCGGAGATGGCGTGAAGCTGCGGCCCGCCAAACCAGGAATCGGACTGATTGCAGCACGTACGGGCGCACCGGTCATACCGACATTTCATCAGGGAACGGGTAAAGTCTTCCCGAAGGGCGCATGGTTTCCCAGACCCTATCGCATCGCCATAAAATTCGGTGCGCCCTGTCAATTTACCGAGGAACCGGGAGATCATACAGAGGATCGAGTCGCCACGTTCAGTAGAGTTATTATGGACAGAATTGCGGCCCTGAAGGCGTCGTTGGAAAGGGGGCCATGGTCGCGGGACGACAGAATGTATGCGGCGGAATCGGCCATACCGATGAAGGAAACGAGGCAGTAAAAAACCCACATCACGCATGTGGGAATCTTAATAAAAGGAGGAACTAACGGGTATGATGTCTGAGACGGACAAGGCGGAAGAGGCTGTTGACACATCGACAGAGGCGCCGGATCGTGAGCCTTCCGATCAGGAGCACTCTCAGGAGCTGGTCGATCTGTACGCCCAGAGCCTGAGGGAAATCACTGAGGGGGAGATCGTCAGAGGGACCGTACTGGAGATCAGAAACGATATGGTCCTGATCGATATCGGCTATAAGTCTGAAGGGGCCATACCGATCAAGGAGTTCCAGACGCCCTCCGGAGAAATCACGGTGAAGGTCGGCGATGCGGTCGATGTCTACCTGGAGCAAAAAGAGGATAGCGACGGCCTCATTGTCCTCTCGAGAGAGAAGGCGGAAAAGACCAAGATCTGGGAAGATATCCGACGGGCGTATGAGAAGGGCGAGGTGGTCACGGGCACCATTTTGGGCCGCACCAAAGGTGGACTGACGGTCGATATCGGTGTCCGGGCCTTCCTGCCGGGTTCGCAGGTTGACCTGCGGCCTGTTCGCGACCTCGACAAGTTGATCAGCAAGAGCTTCCCAATGAAGGTCATCAAGCTGAATCAACGCCGGGGCAATATTGTGTTGTCTCGGCGGGAACTGCTCGAGGAAGAGCGACGGACGCTCAAGGACAGGACCTTGCAGTCGTTGGAGGAGGGGAAGATCATACGGGGCAAGGTCAAGAACATTACCGAGTACGGCGCGTTTATCGACCTTGGCGGGCTGGATGGGTTACTGCATATCACCGATATGTCGTGGGGCCGTGTCGGTCACCCCTCCGAGCTCTTTACGGTCGGTGACGAGATCGAGGTCGTTGTGCTGAAATTCGACAGGGCCGCGGAACGAGTGTCGCTTGGACATAAGCAGCGCTTGAAGGACCCGTGGGAAGATGTCGATCAACGGTTTCCCGTGAGTTCCCGTGTTCGCGGCAAGGTCATCAGTCTGACCGATTATGGCGCGTTTGTTGAGTTGGCCGAGGGGATCGAGGGGCTGGTTCATATCTCGGAGATGTCCTGGACACAGCGGGTCAAACACCCGTCGAAGGTCGTCTCGGTGGGAGATTCGATAGAGGTTGTGGTGTTGGATGTCGATAAGACGAATAAGCGGATTTCGTTGGGGCTTCGTCAGATCGAGCCCAACCCTTGGTTGTCGATCGAGGAAAGTTACCCTGTAGGGATGCGGGTCGAGGGAACCGTACGGAACCTGACCGACTTTGGCGCCTTTGTCGAACTGAACGATGGGATCGACGGGCTGATTCATGTCTCAGATATGTCCTGGACCAAGCGGGTGCGCCATCCGTCTGAGATTCTCAAACGGGGGGACAAGGTGGAGGCAGTGGTTCTGCATACCGACAAGGCCAACCGACGCATCTCTCTCGGTCTCAAGCAGAGCCAGCCCGATCCCTGGCAATCGACCGTCCTTGACAAGTATCGCGTCGGGATGGACGTGAAGGCCAAGGTCGTACGTCTGACCGATTTCGGCGCCTTTGTCGAATTGGAGGACGGTGTCGAGGGGCTGCTCCACATCTCTGAGCTCAGTCATGAGCGGGTCGCAAAGCCGGAGGATGTCGTCGCCATCGATCAGGAGCTTTGGCTTAAGATCATCAAGCTGGATCCCGCCGAGCGGAAACTCGGGCTGAGTCTTCGCGCCTACCTGGACAGCCAGGACCCATCGAGCCAAAAGGCCGATCAGGCTACGAGTGATCAGGCGTCACCGGATCGTCAGGAAGAGGGGGTCGAAGCGCGATAGAGGCGAGCGGGGCTATGAAGCGGACATGGCTGGTCGTCAGCCTGACAGTCATCGGTAGCCTGATGCTTTTATTCAGTCTGGCTTTCTCCTTGGGCAGATGGGAGCGGATGGGGGGAAGTAAGATCGCCCTGATCACGGTTGAAGGCGTCATCCTGGATTCCAAGGAGATTATCGAGCAACTTGAAAAGCATCGAACGAATCCGACGGTCAAGGCCATCGTTCTGAGGATCAATAGCCCAGGGGGCGGCGTGGCGCCATCCCAGGAGATCTACGAAGAGCTTCTGAAGACCCGTGAGACCGCAAAGAAACCGGTCGTTGCCTCTATGGGGAGCGTCGCAGCGTCTGGGGGATATTATATTGCCAGTGCCAGCGACCTGATTATGGCGAACCCCGGTACGATTACCGGCAGCATCGGTGTGTTACTTCAGATTCCTAATATTTCCGGCCTGATGCAGAAGATCGGCATCAAGTCGGTGGTCGTGAAGAGCGGTCAGCACAAGGATCTGGCATCCCCAACCCGCGAAATGACGGAGGCCGAACGCCAGATCCTTCAGGGGATGCTCGACGACGTTCACGATCAGTTTATTGATGTCGTCGCGAAGAGCAGGCGACTCGATCGTAAAAAGGTCGAGGCTATCGCGGATGGGCGAATTTTCAGCGGACGCGAGGCCCAGTCGATCGGATTAGTGGACCACCTCGGCAATCTTCAGGATGCCATCGAACGTGCCGGGGCGTTAGCCGGAATCCGTGGGAAACCAGCAATTATCGAGGAGCGAAAGCGTCGAAATCTCCTGGTCGACCTGCTACGCGGCAGTTTGAATTCATTGAATATTGAGATTCCGAGCTATTATCCGCCTTCAACGCTCTCTGTCAGTTATCTACTCCGGTAGGTGAGGCGGGCCAACGACTTCGATTGAGAGAGTTTCGCAGACGGAGGAATTGCCGATATGACAAAGGCCGACTTGGTAGAATTGGTTGCCGCCCAGGTGTGCCTCACGAAGAAAGACACCGAAGTTGTCGTCGACACCATCCTCGATAGTATCGCCAAGGCCCTGGCGTCGGCGGACGACGGTAAGGTCGAACTCCGGGGCTTCGGGAGCTTCCGCACCAGGCAACGTCGGGCGCGCCAGGGGAGGAATCCGCAGAGCGGTCAGGCGGTCGACGTCCCCTCGAAGCGTATTCCCTTTTTTAAACCTGGCAAGGAGCTGCGGCAGCTTATCGACAGTTAGTGTGCAGTTGTATAAACACTTGTCATATTCCCGTAATCCGATCGTCATTCCGGCGCAAGCCGAAATCCAGTTCTTTTCAGCTTCTGGATATTCGTTTTCGCCGTAATGATGGCTGTGCGTCGTATCGCTGAATTTTATAAGTCAGCGTCCGAACAGTACCCCACCATCGGCGTGTATACGAGAAAGCTCTTGCCGGTGTATGGCGATGGGTGCTAGAGTCAGTTAGGGCTATCAATCGACAGCTCGGTTACCCCGACATCATATGGGCACATCACGAGTGGTGATATCCACAACATGGAAATGCTATGGGCGCCCTGGAGAATGGCCTATGTGCAGAACAACCAGTCGGCCGGCTGTCTATTCTGCGAGACCCCGGCCCATGGAGAGGATGAAAAGGCCTTAATCGTTTGGCGAGGCCGCTCCATATTCATCCAGATGAACCTCTACCCATATAATCCCGGACACATCATGATCGTGCCATATCGACATCTGGCTGCGTTGGATGATCTGTCGGCGGATGAGCAAGTGGAGCTCATTAAAGAGGTTGCGCGGAGTACCGCGATTATGCGGGAGGCGATGAACACCGATGGGTTCAATGTCGGCATCAATCAAGGTAGGGCGGCAGGCGCCGGTGTCGACCAGCATCTGCATGTGCATGTCGTCCCTCGTTGGAGCGGCGACACGAATTTTATGCCGGTCACGGCCGGCACCAAGGTCATCCCTGAAGGGTTAACGGCGACCTATCGAAAGCTGGCCCCCTTATTTTCCACAGCGGCCCATAAGGAGAGATGATGCTCATCAAGATGACAGTACGCGGCATTGCGTTGGATCCGATTACGAATATGCCGATTGTGATCTTGAAGGATCCGGACGAGCGTCGAGCGCTGCCGATTTGGGTCGGGATCTTCGAGGCAAACGCCATTGCTTTAGAGCTGGAAAAGGTGTCGACGCCGAGACCGATGACCCACGATCTCCTGAAGAACATTTTGGACGGCCTCGGGATTACGGTGCAGCAGATTACGGTCAATGACCTGAAGGAGAATACGTTTTACGCGACCATCGACCTCAATCACAATGGAAGTGTCGTGCAGATCGATTCCAGACCCAGCGATGCCATTGCGTTGGCGCTTCGTACGAATGCACCCATCTTCGTCTCCGAGAACGTTGTTGCACAGGCGAAGAACATCGAGGTTTCAGAGGAGAAGGAGGAGACGGACAAGTGGAAAGAATGGCTTGAGAATCTCAAGCCGGAGGATTTCGGCAAGTATAGGATGTAACGTACGATTTCCCGCCGCTTCGTGAACCGCCCATCCGCATGCCAGGAACTCTCAGATTACCCATCTCCATCGACCTCGTGCCATTGTTCAAGTTAAATATTATAGTTGACATAATCTCTCTTATACGACGTTACGACGGCAGACTACAATAGCGTTTCCGCTCTGTCAAGTCTTTTCTTCGCATCCTGATAAGATTTTCAATCAAACGCACAACGTCCATTAGCATTGCGTTCGACATCTTATCGAATACCACCGCAAGCGCGTCTTCCTCATCCGTCGTCAAATGACCGTCCCTCCGCATCACCGCCCGTAATCCCTGATACCTCGCTCAACCGCCCGTTGCGCCGCTTCCTCACGACCTATGCCAGGACGCCGACGCCGCTCGTACATCATCAACCGCCACACCTGCTCTTTGTTGCCATTGCACATTCCCAACAACCGACGTTCGTAGTCACCGCATCCAGTGATCTCCGTCGCGCCAGACCTGGACCGCACCATCGACTTCAACCACGCCCACAATACGTTTTTCGTCACTCGACTGACCTACCGCGTCATCAGCCTGGGCCGGTCTCGCCGCTGTAGCGGCCTCGCCCGGCTCGGCTGATCCTCGACCGTCGCCAGTGATACCAGGGGTAGGAGGGTCCCACTTCGCCCGCTCCGCACCAGCGTTAGGTATCTCAAAATGTTTCGCCTCATGGACGCCCCCGGTAGTCACCTGCACATCAGCAACCCGACCTTGAAAAATACCGATCCCACCTGATCGCACATACAAGATCAATGCCAGCGCCGCAGCAGCAGGACCCCAGAGCATGGCCCCCCTGATCCCCCGACCATGCACCTTTGCCCCTCGGACCGCTGTCGATGACCGATAACAGGCGAACACGTTACTGTCGAACTTCCGACGCATGGTAGCAACCGGCTCCCGATCTTGAGGTGTCTGCCGCACGTTGACGACGTAGCGACCACCGAGCGCCGTAGAGAGAAACCGGAGGTTCTTCACGTGCAAACACTCGTTAGCAAGCCGCACCAGGCCCTTATCCAACCGGCCAGGAGCCTGAGTAATCAGCACCACGTCAAGACCGAAGTGTCGATGATACTCCATGAAGGCCAGCGACTGCTTGCCGGTCCTTTGCCACTCTCGGGCATCCCACACAAGCTGAGCCTCATCAACAACGATCAGCGATCCTCGATCAATCTTCAGACCGACACCCTCTCGATCATCGACTTCAAGCTGTACGGCCGCCCGGACCTCATCCACGTTGTCCCACATGACAATATTCGCGTTCCGACCCGCGAACTGTCCACACCGACGCGGGTTCAGACCGTCCATATAGACGTACACTTTCCGCCCGTCACGCACAGCCGGCAATATCTCCGACGACACCACTTCATGACTCTTGCCGTCCCCGATCTTCCCGTAGTACAGATAGAGCGCCACTTACTCCATCCTCCGGGTACGGTACCGATAATGATCTCTCGACCCATAATCACCCCGTTTACGCTTACTATGATCATCCACCATATCCTTCACGAAATTCAGCCCCATCACCACCACCCACAACCCTATCAACGTTTGCACCACGCCAGACAAATCGCCCTTGGCCGACGCGATACTTCCTAGCAACCCGTCACTAAACACTCCCACCACCCCCTTTCTACAGCCTCACGAACGGTATCAGACGAAGAAGGAACTTGACCGACATTGCCCCCGCAACAATTGCCGTCGCCTGGGCAAAGCCCACCTCACCGAGTACCCCCGCTATCGGCCCCGCATCCGGCCACTGCCAATTAGCGACCTCAGACGGAATCGGCACCAACGAGATTAACCCAATCGCCGCGCCGATGATTGCCGCCATCAGATCGAAGACCAAGTTGAACAACACGCACGTAAGCAGCCCCCAATAGCACTGAATGATGCCACCTAACCACCCGATCCACGCCGCGACAATATTTACTATCGCTGCCATACTACCCCCCTACCCGAAGATGATCATATAGGCCACAATCACCGCGCCCCCGATCACCACGAACCGCACGACCGTAATCACCGTATCGATCCCGCTCGCACCGAGATCAACCGACAAATTATTACCCATCCAAGACCCCACCGACCACGACCGCTGCACTGTACCAGATCCCGGCCAAGCCAAGTTACCGATCAACGCGAAGATAGGCGCACCCGCCGCCGCCGCTTGCCAGGATTGCATCAGCGTTGACCATTCCGTTGTCCGGGCACACGTCGGGCACGCGAACGACGGCGCAGCAGCAGCGACCGCCGCATCTTGCGCCGCTTGATCCTGCGCTTGAAGCTCCGCTACGACATCCGCCCCGCTTCCGCCGCCACTTGTCGCCGCAATCTGATCACTCAGCGCCTGCGCCTTCGAGTCAACCTCCGCTATGACCGCATCCTTTGACCCTGTTATCAGGTCAGGGATCGCGGCCACCTGAGACGCCACCGCAGAGATTGCCACAGGAATCGCAGCCACCTGAGACGCAACGCCCGCAACAGCCGTTTCGACCGCCGCCTGAGACGCGCTAACCGCTGACGCTATAGCCGCCTCAGACGCGCTAACCGCCGACGCTACCGCTGCTTGAGACGCAGAGATAGCCGACGTTATCGCCGCCTCTGCCGCACTGATCCAGCCCTGAACCGACGACGACAGCGCCGATACCGCCGAGGTAACCGGCGATAGATCCACACTCGGAGCCGGTTCAGCAACGCTCTCCGGTCTACTGTTTCCCGGTAACGCCGGATTACCGGCGCTATAGCCTGATCCCGCCGTATAATCCACCCCTGATGCCATCGACACACCGTTCGAGATATAGTCACGCGCCGCATGAAGGAGATTCGATAGCGTTGACTGACTCATGCCATCATACCCACTTTGCCCCCCAAGGGTAGCCGCATTTATCGCCCCGTCCTGCTTCGACCGCTGTGCGTTCACGCTCGACAGTACGTCATCAATTGCACTAATCACCCCCGCCCGATCCGTTCCACCCGGCGCTGCTTGCGTCGGCCCCGTCGGAAGGGTACTATTTTGCATGTAGTACCACGTCACCGTAACCATGAACGGCACACCGTTACAGTACGCCTCACTCCCCGACCGCGTGATCGACTCCCCGACCACCGTAATTGTATTCCCGTACGCGTACGACGGAGGCGAACCGCAAGCCCACTGACCCACGTACGCCCCACTGGATGCGATCCTCGCCGTCGTCGACAACACCCCGTCTCCCGTCGTCGTCACGCCCCAACTACCATTATCCGCGCCAACGTACTCACCGGCTGACCCAGCATCGTATTCCTGATTCCACCAGTCCCAGACATCGGTGGATATATCATACAGCACCAACGCTGTAGCCACCGGCCCGACGAGCTTTCCCAACTTCCCGAGGATCTTCACCGCTTGCGCTACGTTCTTTTCTGCAGCAGACAGTTTTGCAGCACCCGCAGCCGACAGCGTAAACACCGACCGATCTGTGACGGCCCCCGCAGCAGCGTTCGCCGATGCCACAGACGGCACCACCAGCACCGCCCCCATCACCAGAACCGCTATCACGCGTTTTATGACCATCGTTGACCCATCCCCCAAATAAAAGCCGACGCCCCCAATAGGCCCGCGATCACGTACAAGACCGGCTCGAGCTCCTTCGCCAGCGACTCCACAACGGGAACACCGATTGTGTTACTACTCCCGTCCGGGTTTTCGAGACTGACCGCCCCAATCCCAACCGACGCGACCAAGCCGTCAGGTACGACCGCCACCGCTGCCGACGACCCGTACACCGTCGTTGACAATGACGTGACCCCCCATGTGACGACCGTGTTTGCATCAATCCCTGTTCCCTGTATCGCCAGGAATACACCTTCCGACCCTGCTACTACGGTTTCCGGTGTCACTTTCTCCAACGTCGGGACAGCAGCCCATATAACATCGACCCAAGAGAGAAAGCAGAAGGCGAGCACCCCCAGGATCAGGAGCGCTCGCCTCCACCCCTTGCTTAATGGCCTACCATACGCCGCACAACCCGGAAACCGTAGATGATCACGGCAACCCCGAGCAGCGCCAAACCGATGGTTGTCACATCGGTCGTCAAACCAGCCACATCGACCGTCCATGTCGCCTCGGCATACGCCGGGGACCCGACCAGGACTGCACCAGCCGCCGCGACCAACCCCATCAACATCTTTACGTTCTTCAACATTTCGTCTCACCCCCTTTCCGGCCATGTCTGGCTCCCCTTAGAAATCCTGATGACTGGAGAACAACGCGCGCACCGCTGACACACTCATTCCGATGCCCCACAGCCCCAGGATCGCCCAAAATGCTGTCAAGAAGTCTTCCATGCTCTACCTCGACGCTCTACGTTGCCCCAGGTGCGACGATCTTCGCCGACCCCTTACCTTGATACCCCCTCGAACGCATCAACCGACAGGCCCACACCGCGCTTGCCCTGGTATGCCTCGATCCTCACTACCACCGAGATCGGTTTTCCGATGTCAGCCTTCAGCCCGTTCCACGAACGCAGACGCACCAAGTCCGCCCCTTTTTCATGCACCTGTAGCACTGTAATGACCCGATACGCCTTACCCTCTTTGGTCTTGTCATCGACCACCGCGACCACTTGCCCTTCGACCTTTGCCGTCATCCGACTAACCCCCTTTCTGTGCCCTTGAGATCATCCCGCATTTCTTGCGCGACGACCGACACAACGCTCAACTCCGCTGCACTCAGACCACGCAGCAACCGCCGCCACTTTTCCGGCCAGTACACCCCGACGACGTACACCTCCGTCAACGGCTGTCCATTGCCCCGCACCCTGATACACCCAACCGGCCCCTGCGTTCTCACAACGCCACCCCCTTTTCGATCAGCATCACCACCAGCCCGCCACAGGCCAGCCCCGCGAACGTATACCGCGAGTCTAACCACTCCCCGGTCTTCCGTTTCACCCACCCTCCACCTCGCGCCCGGTTCGGTCGATCCTCGATCACCGTTTCATCACGCAACCACCGGGGACACCGCCACCAGGCCCTTTCCGCCCGTTCCAGATCGTTCAGGCCACCGACGCCCACGACACGAGCGCCTTTCGGCACCCGATCAAAAGCCCCGATCTTCGAGACGTATTTCAAGACGTAGCGAATCGGACGCCGCGCCCACTCGATCCGCGTTGACCCACGCGACCACCAGCCCTGTTTATCCGGCTTCGGCAAGGTCAGCCCCTTCGGGAGCCACAGCAGAACGTGGTAATGGAGAACAATGTCAGACAGATTCGCCGCCGCCCGCTGTTCCTGCACCTCAGCCACCCACACGTATCGCATGACCGCAGACCCGCGCCGCTGAACGTACTTTCTCGCCGCCCGGATGAAACCGGTAATGTCCTTCGGGCTCCACACGGCCCCCGGTCGATACGTCAGTGTCACCATGCAGACCCGATGCATCTTGACGTTCTCCACGAAGAGACGCGCCGACGTTACGACGGCTTGCTTGACCCTCTGGTATCGCATCTTCTCGACCAATAAACTAACAATGGGGACACTTGTTGAATAAGGGACAAGCCCAGGAACAGAGCTCATAGCGACAACCTCATTTGACCGATTCTTTGATCCGCGTTTCTACGCCCTTGCCGTTGCGCTCGCAACTTCCGAGGGTCGCCCCCACTCGCCCGGTCAGATCGACGGGAAGCCTCGGCCCTCTCCATCAGTTCTCCAGGGGACGCTATCGCTAACACTGGGGACAGAAGGAACTTGCCCCCAGTGTTGCCCCTATCGACTGACGGAGCCTCGCCGCTTGCTATCCCGCGCTCTCGATCTGACCTATCTATTTCTGTCATCCTCTGCATTCACGCCTTACGGCAACCGCCTAGGATCCTCCAGGTCGCACGATCTCAGCCGACCCCTTACCCTTACTACCCCTACTGAACGACCATCACCAGTCCTTGATTAACGGCGCACCCTAAGTGATACCGCGCACCTGATTGATACACCCCCGACTCTCCCAACCACTCAACATAAAGTTCACCGCGGCGGATCTCACCACCTGCGCACCGCACGCGCCTCTTACCACAGCGGTCATAATCACCGTTGCAATGATGCGCCTTCCGCGCACGCCGAATTACTACTCCATCTATCAACGTCGGCCGTATCATTTCACCGCTCCCTTCCAGTCAGCACCAAGACAACTGCGATTCATTACCCACCACACCCTTCTTTACCAGGTGCGGATCCGGCACCATCGCCTTTTCTGTCCCCCGATCCGGGGACACCAAAACAAAAAGGGATACGGCCAGGGCACCGTATCCCTTCTGTGCTCGATCAAACGACAACGGCCACGAGCAAGACCTCACCCGTAGCCGTAAAGAAACAGCTTGACCGCGCTCGCTATGTGAAGTACGATAATCTTGCTGAAGTCGTGACTCTCTCACGTCTTCGCCCTGGGCGCCGGGGTTCCGTTGCTGCTAACAACGGGACGAGGCGCTTTTCCTTTCGTACTCTAGTTGACGATTTCTCTCTTATACGACGTTATCATCCTGCGTAACAGCCAGTCACAACGCGACACCGGCAATGACATCGAGGTTGAAAATGGCGTAGTCCGAACACTGGCCTGGCTCCAGCGGCCAAGCAAGCTAATGAATGACTGGAGGTTATGGACTGTAACCTATCGGATTATCTAGACTACTCGCCATTTCCTGGATGGGATCAACTACTGTGGAAGTCGCACGTGAGAGGCTTGTGTGGCACGCGACGGGTGCCGAGGGTATTGTACTGAGAAAGGCGAAGGGACGAGGGAGGATCTATCTCGCGCTGAGGCCGGACCTGTATAATTCCGATTGGGCTCGCTGGGCCCACCCCGTATTCGGATAGGTGGCGACGATCTTTTCATATATCGCGGAGCCCTCTGTCGCCCGATTGGCGCCTCGTAAGGCAGCGGCCAGATGAAGCTGTGCCTCTGGGGCCAACGGATCTTGGGCGAACTGTTCGACGAGTCTCGTATACGTCTCGATCGCCTTTTCATAATTGTGCTCGGCGAGATAGGCATCACCCAGTCCGAGACCGGCTGAAAAGGCGACCCGACCCTTCGGATTCTTCTCCAGGTAGGCCGTATACGCGGTCCGGGCGTCGGCGTACTTGCCGAGGGTGTAATAATGGGTTCCAAGTCGAAGAGTGGCCTCGGCAGCGGCAGCGCTCTTGGGATACCGATTGATCACCTCCTGCATGAGCCGGATACCCTCCTCCAATTTGTTCGGGTCGGAGCCGCTGCTATACCCGGCCTCCATCTGGCTCACGGCCTTCTGTAGAAGCGTCGCAGATCTTGTTTCCGTCCTGCCGCCGACAGCCATATACACGCCGATGACCACGGCAAACACCACGACGCCGATGACCGCGCCGACCGCCCACTTCCAGTTGTCGGCGATGAAATCGGGAAGTGGGATCGCGCCACTCGGCAGGGATCGCCGTGGACCAAATTGAAGATCGGAATGGCCGCTATTGGGTCGCGTCATATGCTGTTTCTACTCCCCTGAGGTTTTGTGAAACCCGGGGCGCTGGTGCGCCCGACAGGACTTGAACCTGCGACACAGGGTTTAGGAAACCCTTGCTCTATCCATCTGAGCTACGGGCGCCCGGTAATGGATGGCTGCATCAGCGGAACCGGGACGATCAGAACTGGATCAATGAGAAGACCTCTCGATCCCCGAAACGTTCTCTCCCTCGTAGGGCCAGCAGCTCTACCAGGAAGGCCACGCCGACGACGTGGCCGCCGAGACGCGTGATCAAATCGATAGCAGCGCTCATCGTCCCCCCCGTAGCCAGCAGGTCGTCGGCCATTAAGATCCGCTGGGTCGGCAGTATCGCATCCTGATGAATCTCAAGGGTATCGGCGCCGTACTCCAACGCATAGGTTGTACGGTGGGTTTTATAGGGGAGCTTCCCGGGCTTTCGGATCAACGTCGTACCGGCGTGCAATCGATACGCCAAGGCCGCCGCAACAATAAAGCCCCTCGCCTCTACCCCAACCACCAGATCGATATGGCGGTCGTGGAACCGTTCCGCAATCTGGTCGATCGCCGCGCGAAACGCCTTGCCGTCAGCCAGCAGCGGCGTAATGTCTTTGAAGACGATCCCCTTTTTGGGGAAGTCCGGGATATCTCGAATCTTCTGTTTGAGCGATTCAGCCAGCATCCGCGCTGTTCCTATACATGACGCCACAAAATGTCAGGCAGTTTGTCATTCCGGGCTTGACCCGGAATCCAGGGTTTTTCTGGATTCCCGCTTTCGCGGGAATGACGGCTATTGTTGCGCTCTATAACGCCGCGTATAATTGAGGTGTCAAATCTCTGTATTCACGGGAAGTTAGGTCCGCAAACCTCCGCTCCGGCGGGGAAGTTTCCTTTCGGGAAGAATGGGTGGTCGGGGCGATTGGATTTGAACCAACGACCCCTTGCTCCCGAAGCAAGTGCGCTACCAGGCTGCGCTACGCCCCGACATCATCCCTTCCATCCCTGCTCGCCGATCAACTTGACGAATCGACACTCCCCGAGATCCGTCCAGTGGATGGCCGCCCCTCTCCTCGTTCCTTTCTTCAGCACCTGATGGCTTGACTGACCGACGGGCAGCACCAGGCGCCCATTGTCACCGAGCTGTTCGGTGAGAGAGATCGGAATCCTGGGGGCGCCGGCGCTTACGATGATCGCGTCAAATGGCGCCTTTTCCTTCCACCCGATAGAGCCGTCCCCGATCCGAATCCACGCGTGGTAGTAGCCGAGCGACTCCAACCGCCGTCTGGCTCGTACCGCGAGGCCCTTGTTCCGTTCGACCGAGTAGACCTTCGCGCCTGACTCCGCCAGGATCGCGGTCTGATATCCGGATCCGGTCCCGATCTCCAATACCCGCTGATGCTCATCCAGTTCAAGCAGCTCAATCATCAGCGCCACCATGAACGGCTGCGAGATGGTTTGCTTCTCGCCGATCGGCAGTGAATAATCGCCGTAGGCGCGTCCCCAGAACGCCTCTTCTACAAACAGGTGTCTGTGGACCTTCGCCATGGCCTGCAGGACCCCGGGCTGTCTGATCCCGCGTCGTACCAGCTGCTCGGCCACCATTCGCTGCCGGGCAAGGGCGTAATCCATTATGAGACCGCTGACCTCTGATTCGAGCCTGTCGACGGCTGCCTCATATCGGTCTCATGCGGTTACGCGACCCCGCCCTGCGGTTGCGGAGCAATTCTCCCAAGGGAATTCCCATCTCCGCAATGTCTTCACCGCCCTTGTACTGGTGAGGTCCAGGTGAAGCGGCGTAATAGAAATCGACCCGGCTGTGACCGCGGCATAATCGCTGTCCTCCAGCGGCTCCCATGTCGGCTGTTTTCCGCCGATCCAGTAATAGGCCCGCCCGCGCGGATCGACCTTCCGGACGATAATATCATCATAGCGTCGCCTCCCCTGCTGTGTAATGGTTACCCCCTTGATCGCGGAAGGCCGACAGTTCGGAACGTTGACGTTGAGCATCGTATCGGACGGCAGGCCATTTTTGACGATCAGCTTCGCTACCATCACGGCGGCCCGCGCTGCCGCAGTAAAGTTGACCCGTCGGCTGGCGACGACCGATAGCGCGAATGCCGGGAACCCGAGCAAGGTGGCTTCGAACGCGGCAGACACGGTGCCCGAGTAGGTTACGTCATCTCCCATGTTCCCTCCGATATTGATACCGGACGCCACCAGATCGAACTGTCGGTTGATCATGCCCATGAGTGCCAGCGCAACGCAATCGGTCGGTGTCCCGTCAACCGTAAACCAAGTCGGCGCGACCTTCGTTACCCGCAGCGGTCTGTTCAGGGTGAGGGAGTGACCGGAGGCGCTGCGTTCGCGGTCCGGCGCGACAACCCACACCTTGCCGAGCTCGGATAGCGCCTCGGCCATGACCCGAAGCCCTTGCGCGTGAATCCCGTCATCGTTCGAAATCAGAATGTTCATTCAGAACCGAAAAAAGAGCAGAGGCATGCTCTGCTCTTTGATCTCTTCATAGGTCCGAGAGTATGCTGGTCGGGGCGATTGGATTTGAACCAACGACCCCTGGCCCCCCATGCCAGTGCGCTACCAGGCTGCGCCACGCCCCGAGGATGCCGGGTCTCTTACGTCAGGGGGAATGTCTGCGTAATAACGACGAGAGTTGGGCCAGTTCCGCCTTCACCGATCGAACCGCGTCCAACACCGTCGGCGGGAACGATTCCTGTTCTGCCGCCAATTGCCGTTTGGCGCCTGCAATCGTGAACCGCTTCCGGTACAGCAACTCTTTGATGCGCAGTACGGCCACTACGTCGTTCCGCCTATACAGACGCTGACCGCTCGGGCTTTTGGTCGGCCGCAGCGTTGGAAACTGGGTCTCCCAGTAGCGGAGGACATAGGGCACAACCTCGGTCAGCTCAGCAACCTCTCCAATCTTGAAGTACAGTTTGTCGGGGATTTCAGGGCCGCCATCAAGACCCGGGAGAAGCCGTTGTAACGATCGAGGTTTCGTTCTCGCCAACCGCGTCCGTGCGCTCGGCACGCTCGTCCCTCTTCCGCTCAGTTACACGCTACCCGCCCGGTTCGTTCACGACCTGATGCAAGGCTTTACCGGGCTTGAACTTCAGGACCTTACGAGCCGTAATCGTAATCGGGTCACCGGTCTGGGGGTTGCGCCCCTTTCTTGCCCGCTTGGCCCTGACCTGGAAAGAACCAAAGCCGACGAGCTGAATCTTCTCCCCTTTCTTCAGCGCGTTTTTCACAATGTCGAGGGTTGCTTCCACTGCTTCCATCGCCTGTTTCTTGGCGAGGCCTCTCTCAGCCACGATCGAAGCTATGTCAGCCTTTGTCATAGTGTCCCTTCCCTCTTCGTGAGTCAGGCCCGTTCATTCATAGTCGCCCTTACCGTTCCCACTCCCCTGCTATCCCTGTATTGGCGGATCGATGATATGATAGAGAGCGCGCGAAAGGTTGTCAAATCCTTTTTCTACAGGTGTCCGGTTTATTCCGGTGTCGTCCCGTGTTGGTCCCTGGAATCACCGGATGAAAGACCGGGCGAGCCGTTGGCCGTCGGCGGCGTGGCGGCGCGATAGGCGTAGCTGAGGGTATGTCCCATCACCGCGACATAGATCAGGCCACCCACCGCCAGTATCAGCCCGCCGAACTGCGCGATCGGTCCCTGCGCCATGATCAGCCCGCCCGCCAGGGTGAGGACGCCGGCATTGAGCAAGCCGAATACGAGCGGCCGACAGCGCTGGAGGGCCAGTTCGGCGATGACCAGCCGTGGCCAACCTCTCCGATCACGCACGCCGACGACGAATCCAGGAAAGAGTTTAAATGACATACCGATAATCAGATTAGTCACCCACCCCAGCAGCCCCAGTACCCCGTATGCCCCGGCAACGCGATTACCGAGGGCGCTGTCCGGATCGATCCACAATAGGGAGAATCCAAGTGCGACCGCGAGCAGCAGACAGATGATCCCGGCCAGCGCGTGCCGCATGGTCCAGTCAATCGGTGTGCGCCGTTTGCGGATCAGCGTCGATAGTACCCCGACATAGACCAGCAGCGCCAACAGGATCACGGTACTCCAGATGGAGGCTCCCGGAATCCAGCCCAGAAGCGCCATCGCCAGACCGGCCACGCCGGCGGTGAGGCCGTATATTTGCCAGATCGCCACACGCGGCAGCGTCAGCTCCGACAATAGAAACGCGGGCGCCATTCGATACGAGACGGCGCAGATGGTCAGACTGACCCATCCGAGCGCAGCGAGATGGGCGTGACTGGCCAGGTTCGTCAGGACGTTACCCGATAGGAATCCGCCCGATTTGTCCAGTGCAAGGAGGAGGCCCAGCGTCGCGGCCAGCAGCAGAAACAGGATCGAGATACACATCCCGGTTTCGGCTGCACGCCGGTTCCAGCCCGGGGCAAGACAATACCACATGTTCATCGCGAAGAGCACAACGCTCAGAACGATCACTGCCGCGGCCATCCAGGTAGGCGTCCATTCCCCAATGAGCATGTGCGCTATGAGACCGGTCGCACTGAAGATATAGAGCCCGAACTGCCAGCGCGCCAATCTGGGAAAGGGTATGGGCCGTTTCGTCATGGCCGGGACAAGGCGGTACATGACCCCCATAATCGCGGAGGTGATCCATCCGAGTGTAAAGGTGTGCGTTGTAGCCAAGATCCGCGGTTGATAGAAAAACTCGACCAGATCGCCGACTACCAACGGTATGACCGAGACCCCCAGTCCGAACAGGGCCACCGCCGAAATGAAAAAGTGCATTGGCAGTCGGGCCATACGAACGGCATCTCGAGACGACAGTCCTTGGGCGATCACTTCCGTATCCTGTACCAACGCGAGGCTCGATATGTCTTTGGGATCGCGATCGATCCGTAATTGTTCAGATCGGTGTCGATTCATGGGATATCCCTTTTCTGATCTTAACCCGACCGACCTCCGGCATTCTCCAATCGGGCAGAGCGTTTCCCCGACAGGGCGGATGCGGCCATATTCACCAGGAAGAGCAGGATGGCGGCAACATTGAGCGATCCGCCCCACAGCCTACCCGGCCACCATGCGGTGATGTCCCCTGCCACGCGCAGGGCGAGCGAGAGGTGCAGGAGGATGAGATGGCTATAGAATACCGGCCGAAACGGTAACGCGATTCCCAGAATCGATGGAAAGATGATCGGCGCGTGTCCCATAATCATCGAGAAGACAAAGCCGACAAAGATCGCGTGCAGGGTCGCATCATAGCCGTCCGGCCCGTTGTGCTGGTGCATCGCGTGCAGGGTCGCATCGTGATGCAGCCCGGCCGCCATGCCGCCAAGGCCTAATGTCAGCAGCCCGGCCGCCGCCAGCCACACATATCCCGACAGCAGGCTGAGCGCGACAAAACGGTGCAGTCCCGTCTTCCGAACCGCGTGTCGTGCCATATCATGCCGGAGTAGCCAGACGCTCATCGCTGTCAGACCGACTCCGCTCAGGCGCGTCCCGACATCGAACGCCGTCTCGACCGGAATCAGCCCGGCCGCAAACAGTGTCGTGGCGGCCAGAAACGAGAGCCGATGTCGGCGGGCAAGCGGCAAAAAGCGGCTCAACTCCAACCGCTCCCCGGCAATCGTCAGGATCAGGAAGGCGGCCCACCAGCCTATCACGCTGCCGATTGACCACCCGCTGAGCCACAGGGTGTTGCCTCCCAGCCATACCAGCGCCCCGAGTCCCATGGTGACGGTAAACAGGGCCGGTTGTTCGCGAATCAGATAGACGAACGTGATCACCAGCATCAGGCTGCCGAGCGTCATCAAGGCCGGGCCCGCCACGCCCGGCCCACCGATCATCAGAATGACGGCGCCCGCCCCGGTGGTCAGCGGCCCCAGCGCAGGCCACCATCTTCCCAACGCCACGGCCCGCTCCAGGCCGATGAGCGTCCCCAGAAACCCGGACACCATCAGCGGTCCATGCACCGCGGGGAGGGTCGTCGGGATACCCGACCATTCCCAACCCAAACGGTAGAGGCCGCCCAACAGCGCCGCCACCAGTGCGACCATGCCCAATGCCATCAGCGGCAGTCGAAAGGCACGTCGTAACGCCCCTGTCGGACCCGGTGTCAACGGCTCCGCGACGGCAGCGTCCGACGGCTGTGACGGCCGGGTCACGACCAGTGCGCTCAGGCTCAGCACGAAAAGCGACGTCATCGTCAGGGCCGACAGGACGCACCACCCGCAGATCGATTCGATGACGGCGACCTGCAGATAGATCAGCCACGCCGAAATGATGGCGCCGGTTCCCGCAACGGCCGCGAGCATTGCCAGCGCCCGTCGCCCGGGACGCGTCATCGCCGCGATCGAGAGGCTGAGCAGCAGCAGATAGGCGCCGATTCCGAAGGCGGCGACGGGGATGCCGCCGAATTCGGAGTATTCCCCCTGATTGACGAGGTCGCATCCCCCCGTCGGACAGAAGCCCGATGTCTCCGCGCGGTGCCGCCAGAGCAGATAGCTGGAATCGGCCAACCCGAGCACGGCGAGGAGAGGAAGCAGCGCCAGCCATCGCCATACCCGGCGGCGACTGACGACCTCAGTAGACCTCGATGGGAACATGGGCGCGCTTTCGTGCATACTCGGCAATCGATTCGAGTACCGTCCGGGCGACCGGTATCAGGGTACGGTCGGCCGGGACGCGGTCCAGTGTGTAGATATGGACGCGGCGCGGCCGAATCTCGGCGACCCGGTCCGACCACTGCCGGATTGCGGCGGGCGCCGTGTTGGCGACCCTCCCCCAGACGAACATCGTCTGCAGGATCACGCCGTCAAGCTCCGTCAATCCCCGGACCATCATGGCGAAGTTCCACCCTGGCGCCGGCAGATTCAGTCGGCGCACCAGGGCCTCGTCGCCGGCATCCAGCTTCATCAGTTTGAGGTCGATCCTCCGCAGGGCGATGCGGATCTCCGGACGGTGTACCGTCGAGCTGTTTGATAGGATGGCCAATCGGGCGGTCGGCACGTAGAGATCCCGCAGATTCGAAACGGCCTCAACGATCGCCCGCAACTCCGGATGGAGTGTCGGTTCGCCGTTTCCGGAGAAGGTGATGACGTCGACGGGGATCCGCTCGCGACGCACCTGCTGCAGTCGCGTCTCCAGGGCGTCGATCACCTGATCGCCGGTAGGAAGATCCGAAGGCGCGACGGTCTCCTCCCGGACCCGCCGAACGGTCCAGCCGCACTGACAGTACCGGCAGTTAAAAGAGCAGTACTTGGCCCCCGTCCCCAGCAGATTGACGCCGAGCGAGCGGCCGAGCCGTCGAGATGACAGCGGTCCGTAGACCAGGTCCTCTTTGACCAGCCGCCGCCGTCGGGTATCCTGTATGATCGAATTCAGCGTGTGACGTCCGTCCCGGCGGGGTCTGCGGTGTGAAGGGTTGCGACGTACGGAAGCCCCCGCCCCTGCCCATACGCATCCAGACCATAGCCGATCATCCAGGCGTCGGGCACCTCAAAGCCGACATAGTCCGCCGTCATCGCCACCTGTCGCCCGCTCGGCTTGTCCAAAAGGACGCAGGTGCGCAGCCAACGCGGATGTCGGGCGGCGAGGTGTGCGCGCACCAGATCCAGCGTGTGTCCCGAGTCAAGGATGTCGTCGACCAGCAGGACGACCCGCCCGTTGAGGTCCAATGCGCTGTCCTTATGGATTTGAACCAGACCGCTGGCGGCGACCAGCGGCCCATAGTGTGAGACGGCCATCAGATCGACCTGCGGCTCGATCTCCAGGCGCGCCAGCGCCCGCACCAGGTCGGCGAGGAAGATGAACGCCCCGGTCAGCAGCCCGATCAGGACCGGTGTCCGATCCGGCAGATCCCCGGCAATGACGCGCGCCAACTCCTGGATCCGTGCGGCAATCGCCTGCTCCTCAAACAGGACGCGATGCGCTAACACTGAAGTGTCCCTTGCAGGTACAAGGGGGTCGCCCCCGTGACAGTGACCGCGACGAGGCTTCCGTCCATGACCCCCTCCCCCTCGAAATGGACGATCTTGTTCTGTCGCGTCCGTCCGGTATGACGAGCCGTGCCCCCTTTACGGTCCTCTTGATTGACCAACACCTCGACGGTTCGACCGAGATAGGCCCGGTTGCGCTCCAGCGACAGCCGGTTCAGCAGCGCGAGCGCCTGCTCCAACCGACGCCCTTTGATCTCCTCGGGAAGCTGGTCCGCCATCCGTTCGGCCTCGGTGTGGGCTCGCGGCGAATATTTAAAGATAAAGGCGCCGTCGAGGCCGACCGCCTGCATCAGGTCCAGCGTGGCCTGAAAGTCCGCGTCGGTCTCGCCAGGAAACCCGACAATGATATCCGTCGTAATCGCGATCTCCGGCGCCCTGGCGCGCAGCAGCGCCACCTTGTCCAGATACTCATCCCGATCGTAACCGCGCTCCATGCGGAGCAGAATCCGATCCGATCCGGACTGTACGGGCAGGTGGATCTGTTCGCAGACACTCGGGAGTTCCGCGATCGCCGTCGCCAACTCGTCGGTGACGTCGCTGGGGTGAGGGCTCGTAAATCGAACCCGCATCCGGTCGCCCACCAGCGCATCGATTTGCCGAAGGAGCTCCACGAAGCTGACCCGAGGGGTGAGCTTCCTCCCGTACGAGTTGACGGTCTGTCCCAGCAACGTGACCTCGCGATACCCCTGCCGCTTCAGCCCGCGGATCTCATCGAGAATCTCCTGAGCGGGTCGGCTGCGCTCGCGACCCCGGGTGAACGGGACCACGCAAAACGTGCAGAACCGGTCACACCCCTCCATGATGCTGACCCAGGCCCTGATACTGCTTCCGCGCTCGACCGGCGCGCCGACGGGATAGGAATAGCCGGCTGCCCGTGCCGTCGCCAGCCCTCTCGTCCCGGCCTGAAGCAACGGCGGGATGGCCGTGATCTGACCGGGACCGACGACAAAGTCCAGGTAGGGAAAACGGTTCAACAGCGCCTGTCCTTCCTGCTGCGCGACGCACCCGCAGACGCCGATCTTCAGTCCGGCGCGGCGCCGTTTCAGCGCCTGAAAGGATCCGAGGCGACTGTAGACTTTATGCGCCGCCTTCTCGCGGATCGCACAGGTGTTCAGCAGAATCAGATCGGCCTCCTCCTCTTGCTCGGTAAGGATATACCCCTCACGCAGGAGCAGCCCGGTGATCCGCTCCGAATCCAGGTCGTTGGCCTGACAGCCGTAGGTGATCAGCTTCAGCTTGAGCATCGCCGAGCTCAGCCGCGCAGCGCGGCCAGGGCGCGCTCGATCCGCTCCACCCCGGCGCTGATCTGCTCCATCGACGTCGCGTATGACAGGCGAAGATGTGCGTCGCTTCCGAACTCGCTGCCTGGAACCGTCACGACGTGGGCGCTCTGCAAGAGATAAGCGGCCATCTGGGCGGAGTTGTTGACGGGGCGGCCGTCGCCTACGGTTCCGTAAAAGCCGGAGACATTCGGGAACAGATAGAATGCGCCCTCGGGGTGCGTGCAGGTCATCCCCGGGACGGCCCTCAGCCGATCCATGAGATACCGCCGACGCCGATCAAATTCGACCACCATCGTGCGGAGGTCATCGTGCGGGCCCAGCAGGGCCGCTACCGCCGCCTTTTGCGCGATCGAGGTCGGGTTCGAGGTCACCTGGCTTTGGATAGTGCCCATCGCCTTGATGATCTCGCTCGGTCCGGCCGCGTACCCGATTCGCCAACCGGTCATGGCGTATGCCTTGGAAACGGTGTTGACGACGATCGTTCGCCGTTTGATCTGCTCATCGAGCGATGCGATGCTGATATGCGCATGCCCGTCGTAGGTCAGCGATTCGTACGCCTCATCCGAAATCACCAACAGGTTTCGCTCCACCGCCAGCGCCGCGATCGCCCGCAACTGCTCCGGCGGGATTATCGCGCCGGTCGGGTTGCAGGGACTGTTGAGTAGGATGGCCCGGGTTCTCGATGTAATCGCCGGCTCGATCGCCTCGCGGGTCAGATGGAATCCGTCCGCCTCCTGCGTCTGTACGATGACCGGTTGCGCATCGACCAGACGAATCTGTTCCGTATAGGTGACCCAGTAGGGGGCGGGCACAATCACCTCATCGCCCGATTGGAACAGCGCCTCGGCGATATTGAACAATGAATGCTTCGAACCGCACGATACGATCACCTCCGCGGGGGCGTAGGAGAGCCCGTTATCACGCTTCAGCTTGGTGATGATCGCCTGTTTCAATTCATCGATGCCGGCGGCCGCGGTATAGCGTGTGAATCCCTCACGGATGGCCGCAATGCCCGCCTCCTTGATGTGAGCCGGGGTTTCAAAATCCGGTTCACCCAGCCCGAAGTCGACGACATCGATCCCTTCCGCCTTCATCTGCTTGGCGATAGCGGCCATGGCCAGGGTGGCGGATGGGCTGGCATTCTTCGCGCGATTCGATAGGTTCATTGACATTGTGTTGTGTCTCCGCTAAGTGTTCGTCCTGTTCTGTTATTCTCGCTAACGAGTCTCGAACCGCTCCTTCAGCATCCGTTCGACCATCGGCGTCACAAATTGGGAGACGTCTCCGCCCAGCAGGGCGATCTCCTTCACCAGTCGGGAACTGAGATAGGTATATCGTTCGTGAGGCATCAGGAAGACCGTTTCAACCTCTTCGTTCAGTTTTCGATTCATCAGCGCCATCTGGAATTCGTATTCGAAGTCGGAGAGCGCGCGCAGGCCGCGGATTACTACGCGTGCGCTCCGGCGACGCATATAGTCCACCAACAGACCGTCGAAGGCGTCGACCGAGATACCGCGCATCCCCCGAACGGCGTCCCGAATAATCCGTTGTCGCTCTGTCACACTGAACAGCGCCGCCTTGTTCGGATTTGTGCTCACCGCGATCACCAGACGACTGAACAGACAATGCGCCCGCCGGGCAATATCGATATGCCCGAAAGTGAAGGGATCAAACGTCCCGGCGTAGATCGCTAACATCTTCACGATCATATCTCCCGTCGATAAATCTGCAAGGCGCTGTCGCCATGGCGGACCTCGCGCACATGTTCGAGTCCCGTGGGGACCTCGGATTGCGCGATCCTCGCCGATCGTTCCAGAATAGCAAGACCACCCGGCGCAAGCACCTGCCTTTCCGCGATGATGGTGAGGGCCGCCTCGCGATCGCCGGATAGATACGGCGGATCCAAAAAGATCAGATCAAATTGTTCCGATCGAATGGCCGCTCGACGCAGGTACCGCCGTACCTCCATGGGAACGACGACAGCCCGCTCGCGGAACCCTGATCGGTCGAGATTCCGGTACAGGATCGCCAGCGCCGATCGATTCTGCTCGACAAAGATCGCAGCCGCTGCGCCGCGGCTCAGGGCCTCGATTCCGACCGCTCCGGTTCCTGCGTACAGGTCAAGAAAGGTCTTCCCGTCGATCTGCGGCGCCAGCAGGTCGAACAGAACCTCGCGCAGATAGTCCGAGGTCGGCCTCGTCACCCTTCCACGAGGCGCCAGAATTCGCCGCCCTCTGGCCAAGCCGCCGATCACCCTCATCGATCCTTACCGGCCGATCTACGCTTCCACGCTTGATTTTGTATCAACGCTGTCGTATGATTACCGCCGATGACGAACGATCATTGACCAGTATGCTCAACCACGGGGAGGTACCGTTATGCCGATTACGCATTCCAGCCACTGCGAGTTGTGCGGCCGAGGTCCGCGAGTCAGCCAACAGATCAGTCATGCCCACAATGTCAGCAAGCGCCGCCAGCAGATCAACATTTCACGGCATCATGTCGTGATGAATGGAACTCGCCGCTATATTGCGCTGTGCACCCGCTGTCTTCGATCCGGGCGCGTCCAGAAGGCCGGCTGATCAAAAGCAGCTTTTAGCTGACAGCTATTGGCTAAAAGCTGCTTGTACTCAGCCACGGAGACGTTCGACCCCCATCACCCCGTCGATCTGCCGAATCGCTCCCATTGCCGATTGAAGCTGTTTGAGATCCGATACCTCCAGCGTAAAGGTATTGAGCCCCTTCCGGTCCTCCGTCACCCGTATGTCAGCCTGTGCGATGTTGATCTTAGTCGCCGAGATCGCCGAGCTGATGGCGGCCAGGATCCCGGGCCGATCCTTTCCGATCATCACCCGGATCTTGACCTGATGGGCGGTTTTCGGCGCCGCATCCCAGGAGACGTTAATCTTGCGATCCGGGTCGTACGACAGTTGGTCGATATTGGAACAGTCCGCCGCATGAACCGACACGCCCCGTCCGCGGGTGATGAAACCGACAATCTCATCGCCGGGGAGCGGGTTGCAACACCTGGCAAACCGAATGAGAAAATCGTGCGAACCCAGCAGGGTGACGCCCTCATCGGGCGGTTGTCTGACCTTGCGTTCGGGCTTGACCTCGCCATCATGGGGCAACTCTTCCGCAGGCAGGAGTTTACTGATCGCCTGGCGCGGGGAGAGTTTCCCGAAGCCGACGGTGGCAAAAAAGTCGTCCGGGGTCGGATAGCCCTGACCCGCCAGGCCCTTCGCCATCGTCTCGGGTTTGAGGAACTGAACCGGGCTCTTGCCGAGCCGTCGTAGCTCCTTCTCCAGCAGGTCCTTGCCCAGACTGATGCTGCGGACCTTCTCTTCGTTTTTGATCCACTGCTTGATCCGGCCCTTCGCGCGTGAGGTTTTGACGAACTTCAGCCAGTCACGGCTCGGGTGATGCTTGGAATCGGTCAGGATCTCGATGATGTCGCCATGTTGGAGCTCATATCGGAGCGGGACCAGGCGGCCGTTCGCCCTCGCCCCCACGCATCTGAGGCCGATGTCGGTATGGACACTGAAGGCGAAGTCGATGGGACACGCCCCCTTGGGAAAGCTCTTCACATCCCCATTCGGCGTAAAGACGTAGACCTCTTCGGGGAACAGATCGACCTTCACCGTTTCGAGAAACTCCCGGCTGTCCTTGAGATCACGCTGCCACTCCAGAAGCTGTCGAATCCAGGCGAACCCTTTGTCGGCCGGGTCAAGCGCCGCCTTTCCCTCCTTATAGACCCAATGGGCGGCGATCCCCTCCTCCGCCGTTTTGTGCATCTCATAGGTTCGTATCTGGATCTCGACCGGCTCGCCGACCGGACCAATCACGGTCGTGTGGAGTGATTGATACATATTTGATTTGGGCATCGCAATGAAGTCCTTAAACCGCCCTGGAATCGGCTTCCACAGGGAGTGGATAACCCCCAGCGACCCATAGCAGTCCTTGATCGATTCGGTAATCACCCGAACTGCCGTGAGGTCATAAATCTCATCGAATTCCTTATGTTGATCGCGCATCTTCTTGTAAATACTGAAGAAATGCTTCGGACGGCCGATGATTCGTGCCCGGATCCCGACCTCGCCAAACTTCTGCTGGAGGATCTCGATGGCCTCATTAATATCCTTTTCGCGCTCCCGACGTTTCTTTGCGATCCGCGCCGACAGATCCCGGTAGACGTCGGGTTCAAGATAGCGGAGCGCCAGATCTTCAAACTCCGCCTTCATCCAGTAGATACCGAGGCGATGGGCGATGGGCGCGTAGATATCGAGCGTCTCCCGAGCGATCAGTCGACGCTTCTCCTCCCGCAGCGGTTCCAGGGTGCGCATATTGTGGAGCCGGTCGGCCAGCTTGATCAGGATCACACGGATGTCCTGAGACATCGCCAGCACCATCTTCCGAAGATTCTCGGCCTGATGCTCCTGGCGGCTGCCGAATGGGAGCTTGCTGATCTTCGTGAGACCGTCGACGAGGTTGGCAATCTCACCGCCGAACGCCTCGTTTACCTCTTCCAGCGAGGCATGGGTATCCTCCACCACGTCGTGCAGGAGCGCGGCGGCAACGCTGGCTACATCCATCTTGAGATTCAGCACGATCTCGGCTACGGCGATCGGGTGTGACAGGTAGGGTTCCCCCGAGACCCGCTCCTGCCCTCTGTGAACCTTGGCGGCAAAGTCGTAGGCCCGTTGCAGGAGGGTCAGGTCGGCGTCAGGTGAGGCGACGCGCACCCGTTCGAGGATCGGCTCAATTCCCATTTCTGTTATGCCTGATGTTGTCGTGCTGATCGGCTAATGACCCACGGTCATGGATAACACCTTATTTTTACCATATTGTGAGGGAGTTTCCAAAGGCTTTCGGGAATCGCACATGAACATTAAGACGCGTCGTTGCGGGGCGGAGCCGAAGCAATCCCGCTGTGACAGAGGCGAAGTACGGTGAGATTGCTTCGGTCGCTGCGCTCCCTCGCAATGACCGATACGGGGGACTTTCGGAACAATGACGAGCAGGTGAATGGCCGGTGGGGTACTGCCCAGCGCGTGAGAATTGATCAGTGCGCCTGGAATCCTAACAGTCTCAGGATCTCCTCGTGCAGGATGGGACCTGATCTTAAGACGACGGGCGGACTGATTGTGACATCGATGACCGTCGACGGGCTGCCTCCAGCCGCGGGCCCGCCATCCAGCACCACCTCCACCCGGTTACCCAACTGGCGCAACACCTCGTCGGCATCCAGAGGCTCTCGACCCCCCGACCGATTCGCACTTGTTCCGGTGATCGCACCGCCGAAGTGCCGGATCAGCGCGAGGGCCACGGCGGCATCGGGGGCCCTGAGACCGATCCGACCGGTCCCGGCAGTAAGCAGAGGGCAGATCGTCGGAGGCGCCGGCACCACGAGGGTCAGGGGACCCGGCCAGTAACGCTCGGCCAGACGAGCGGCCGCCTCCGGGAACGTCCCTGCAAGTCGGGTCGCCATGGCGACATCGGCGACCAGGAGCGGGATGGGGTTGTTGAAAGAACGTCCCTTCGCGACAAAGATCTGCTCGATCGCCCTCGGGTTTGAGGCGTCCGCCCCGAGCGCGTACAGTGTATCGGTAGGAAACGCAACCAGGCTGCCGTGTCGGAGCGCCGTCGCGCCGCGCTCGATCAGCGCCTCTGAGGGGGCCTCAGGCGAGACGGTGTACCTCGCGACAGGATCGTCCGGTCGCGTATCTGCTCCAACTCGGACCATCCCTTAACTACTCCCCGAGGTAGGCGCTTCGGACCTCGCCATTGGCCAGCAGCCGGTCGGCGTCGTCGCTCAGGACGATCCGACCGGTCTCCATGACGTAGCCTTTGGCGGCAATTCGCAGGGCCATGTGCGCGTTTTGTTCGACCAGCAGAATCGTGGTGGACTGGGCATTAATCTCGCGAATCACCTCAAAGATGGTCTCCACCAGCTTGGGAGCCAGGCCCAATGATGGCTCGTCCAGCAGGAGCAGCCGCGGGCGCCCCATCAGGGCACGGCCGATGGCCAGCATCTGCTGCTCCCCGCCGGAGAGTGTCCCCCCATGTTGGGAGCGGCGGTCTTTCAGCAGCGGAAAGAGTTGGAAGACCCGATCCAGGTCGTGACGGATCTCGGCGGCATCGGCGCGGCTATAGGCGCCCATCTCCAGATTTTCCAGGACGGTCAGTATCGGAAAGATACGCCGCCCCTCGGGGACCTGCGCAATGCCGCGCTTGACAATCGCGTGGCTCGGCAAGTGGGTGAGATCGTCCCCTTCAAAGATGATCCGTCCGCTGGTGGGCCGCAGGATACCGGAGATCGCCATCAACGTTGACGATTTGCCGGCGCCGTTGGCGCCGATCAGCGTGACGATCTGGCCCTGCTCCACCTCAAGAGTGATCCCCTTGAGGGCATGAATCGCGCCGTAGTGCAGGTGGACCTCATGCAGTCTAAGCATGCTCCGACTCTTTGCCCAGATAGGCGCCGATCACTCGAGGATCTGTCTTGATCTCGGCCGGTGTCCCTTCGGCGATCTTGACCCCGTGATCCAGTACCACGATCCGTTCCGAGATCCCCATCACCAACTTCATATGGTGTTCGATCAGGAGCACGGTGATGCCGCGTGCGCGAATGGCATGGATCAGGTCCATAAGCGCGCCCGTCTCCTGTGGATTCATGCCGGCCGCCGGTTCATCCAGTAACAAAAGGGTGGGGTCGCCGGCCATCGCGCGGGCGATCTCCAGCCGTCGCTGGTCACCGTAGGGAAGCTGCCCGGCCCACAGGTCGCGCTTTGCCTCCAGACCCACAAACCGAAGCAACTCGACCGCCTTCGCCGCCAATGCCGCCTCTTCCCTGGTCACCCCCTTCGGCCTGATGACGGCGCCAAGCACCCCGGCCCGCATCCGACAGTGGCCCCCCACCATGACATTTTCCAGAACCGTCATGTCTTGGAACAGCCGGATATTCTGAAAGGTCCGGGTGATCCCCCTGGCCGCCACCTGATGCGGCCTCAGTCCGACAAGGTCCTGCCCGCGATACCGAACCTCGCCGGACGTCGGCGCATAGAGGCCTGTGATGGAGTTAAAGAAGGTGGTCTTCCCGGCCCCGTTGGGCCCGATGAGGCTGACAATCTCGCCGGCCTTCACGGTGAGGTCGACCATATCCAGCGCGCGCAGGCCGCCGAAATCAATCGACAGCCCTCGCGTTTCAAGCAGGGTCGTTGTCGCACCATGTGGCGGCGATGTAGGGCGATCGACCTGCAACAGCTCAGGTCCGCGCATCGGAGGCTCGTCGGCTACAGAGGCGTGAGCGGCCTCCCCGTGCCACAGCGGAACGGTACGTCGTCGTGCGGTGATCAGTCCCTTGGGCCGCATCACCATCATCCCGACCATCGCCGCACCGAAGACCAACATGCGGTACTGCGCAAACTGCCGCATCACCTCGGGCAGAATCATCAGCATCGCCGCCCCGAGGATCACCCCCGGGAGGCTCCCCATGCCGCCCAACACGACCATACACAGGACCAGGACCGATTCGAAGAAGGTAAAGCTCTCGGGCGAGATAAAGGTCATCTTCCCGGCAAAAAAGACGCCGGCCAGTCCCGCCCACATCGCGCCCAGACCGAATGCGAGCAGCTTGGTCTTCACCAGATCGATCCCCATCGCCTCAGCGGCCACCTCGTCGTCCCGCATCGCGGTCCAGGCGCGACCAAGCCGCGACTGATTGAGCCGATCGACGGCAAAGACGGTCAGTACCACCATAGCCAGAATCAGATAGTAGTAGTGAATCGGGTGGGTAAAGGTAAATCCAAAGAGGCTCGGACGGGCGATGTCGAGGATCCCGTTTGGGCCGCCCGTGACGCTGTCCCAGTTGTTCAGGACGATCCGGATCATCTCGCCGAACCCCAGCGTGACAATCGCCAGGTAGTCGCCACGCAAACGGAGCGCCGGGAAGCCCAGCAGGACGCCAAAGACCGCCGCCAGGGTCGCCCCCAACGGCAGGACCTGCCAGAACGAGAGGTCGGCTCGTGTGGCGAGGAGGCCGTAGGCGTAGGCCCCCACCGCGTAAAACGCGATGTAGCCGAGATTCAGCAATCCCGCAAGGCCCACGACGATGTTGAGGCCAAGCGCCAGCGTCACATAGATGCCGACCTGGGTCAACACATCGACGTAGTATCGATTGAGACTGAAGGGGATCACGGCCGCGGCCGCCAGCGCCAGGCCGTACAGCAGGCGAGGATCAATTCGCCGGTTCAATGTCCGAACAGTCGCGCCGCCCACCTCGACCAGGCGATCGGTCCAGACCGGCGACCGCCTCCCCCATTGCGAGACGAACCACTGCGCAAGACCAAGCAGGGCGACGACGCCGGCGACCATCACGGGGCGCTCCAGAGCAAAATGGGGGGCATCCGGTTCGACCATGAGCGGCAGCGACAGCAGGCCGAGCCACAGCGCGGTCAGGACGATCCGGATCAGCGGGTGGCGGTACAGCAGAAGGGAACGCGAAACGGTCTGCATCGTGTTCAGGCGCGTTTGGAGGTATCGGTGCCCAGAAGACCGGTCGGACGGAAGATCAGCACCAGGATCAAGATGGCGAAGGCGAAGACGTCCTTATATTCACTGGAGATATAGCCGGCCCCCAGACTTTCGATCAGACCCAGCAGGATCCCGCCCAGCATGGCGCCGGGGATGCTGCCGATCCCTCCCAGCACCGCTGCGGTAAAGGCCTTCATACCGGCGATATAGCCGATATAGAAGTTGATCAGACCGTAGTACATCCCAACCATCACCCCGGCCACGGCCGCCAGCGCCGACCCGATGAGAAACGTCACGCTGATGACCCGGTTCACATCGATCCCGACGAGCTCGGCCATCTGCTTATCCTGCGCTGTGGCCCGCATCGCCTTACCGATCCTGGTTCGGCGTACCAGCAGGTGCAGTCCCCACATCATCAGGACCGAGGTGGTCATGATGAAGATCTGGATCGCGCTGATCCGGCCGCCCGGCAGATCGATCCCGCCCTGGATGAACAGTTCAGGAAATCCCTTATCCCTGGGTCCCTGCGCCAGCATCACGAAATTCTGCAGAAAGATCGACACCCCCAGCGCGCTGATCAGGGGCGACAGACGCGGGGCCGTCCGCAGCGGCCGATAGGCCAGCCGTTCGATGGTGATACCGCAGGCGCCGCAGAAGAGGACGGCTGCAATCATCATACAGGCGAGGGTCAGCGCGGAGTCCGGGGCCATCAGGTTAAGGGTGGTCAGGAGCCCGAAGGTCACGATCCCCATGTAGGCGCCCAACATATAGATCTCGCCGTGGGCGAAGTTGATCAGCTCGATGATCCCGTAGACCATGGTATAGCCCAGGGCGATCAGCGCATAGACACTCCCGAGCGTCAACCCGTTGACCAACTGTTGAAGCAGCATATCCCCTCAACGCAAAAGGAGGGAAGAGATGACTCCCTTCCCTCCCCTATTCCACGGTTCGATATTCCGTCTACTGAAGTTCGACAAACCGCCCGTTCTTGACCTCCCAGACCACGTAGGGCGACACCAGGACGTCGCCCTTGTGATCGAACTGGATCGGTCCGAGCGCGGTCTTCCATTTGGTCTTCCTGATATGCTCCGCAATCTTGGCGCCGTCGGTCGATTGGGTCGCGGCGATTGCCTCGAACAGGAGGACAGCAGCCACATAGCTATAGACGGTATAGGCCCCCACTGCGGTGCCGAACTTGGCCTTGTGCTGCTGAATGACCCCTTGCGCCTCCTTGATCCTCGTTTGATCCGGGGTGAAGGTGATGAACGCGCCCTCCGCCGCCTTCCCGGCGATCTCCACGAACTCCTTGGCCCAGACACCGTCGCCGCTGATGAAGGCTGTTTTCATCCCCAACTCGCGCATCTGCTTGGTGAGCAGGATGGCCTCCGGATAGATACCGCCGTAAAACAGGACCTCGGGATTCGTCTGCTTGATCGAGGTCAGCACCGGCCGATAGTCTTTTTCCCCCTGGGTGATGTTGCCGTAGTAGACCGGCTTGATCCCGGCCTTTTCCAGCGCCTTGACCGTTTCATCGGCCAGACCCTGCCCGTAGGTGGTCTTGTCGTGCAGGACGGCAACCTTCGTCTTTTTCAGTTTCTTGACGATAAAGTTTGCCGCCGCGCCCCCCTGTTGATCATCCCGACCGCACACCCGAAAGACGTTCCACAGGCCGCGCTCGGTGAACCGCGGATTGGTCGATGCGGGCGTAAGCTGCACCACCCCGCCGTCGCGATAGATGTTGGAGGCCGGAATCGAGCAACTGCTGTTGAAGTGGCCGACGACCCCCACGACCTCCTCATTCACGAACTTATTGGCGACCGCCACGGCCTGCTTCGGATCGTGCTGATCGTCGCCCCAGACGATCTCGATCCTCCGGCCGAGGAGCCCCCCTTTGGCGTTCCACTCCTCGACGGCGATGGTGACGCCGTTCTTCAGCTCCTGGCCCAGGGCGCCCTGATCGCCGGTCAGCGGCCCGGCCACGCCGACCTTGAGCGTCCCGGCTGCGTAGGCATTCGTGGTGACCAGCAGGAGGAGCGCCAGCGCGTTGCAGACGACCCTTAACCACCCCCGTCCCATCCATGCCCCCTTGATCAACCGTGCGGTTCCACGATCCCGCCCGACCCGTGTGATTCCAGCAAACAGCCTACCAATAAGCACCTACCGGCGCAACCTTATTTTCCCGCGCCGATCCGCCATTTGATCGGTGTGCACCACATCCCGATCTCGCGCGTCTCTCGCTCGGGAACATTCGCCGTTCATACGGTTCTCCGCTATTGCCACAGCACACACCTACTTCTTCTTGTCCTCGATCATCTGGTGCAGGATCGGGGTCAGGATGATTTCCATCGCGAAGCTCATCTTGCCGCCGGGCACCACCAGGGTGTTCGCACGCGACATGAAGGAATCGTGGATCATGGTGAGCAGGTAGTGGAAGTTCACGCCCTGAGGCTTGCTGAAACGGATTACTACGAAGCTTTCATCGAGGGTGGGGATATCGCGCGAGATGAACGGGTTGGACGTATCCACCGTCGCGACGCGCTGAAAGTTGATATGGGTGCGCGAGAACTGCGGGGTGACATATTTGACGTAGTTCGGCATGCGGCGCAGGATGGTGTCGACCGTCGCTTCGGGGGAATAGCCGCGTTCTTCCATATCGCGATGGATCTTCTGAATCCATTCCAGGTTGACCACCGGCACCACACCGATGCCCAGATCTACGTATCGCCCCGCATCGACCTTACCATCGGCCACCAGGCCGTGCAGACCTTCGTAAAACAGCAGCTCCGAATTCGGTTCGATGTCTTCCCACGGGGTGAATACCCCCGGTTTCAGATCAGTCAGGCCGAAGTGCTTGTTGTGTAACGCGGCTTCTTTCTCGTTATGCACATAGTAGCGGCGTGTGCACATGCCGGTTTTGCCATAAACCCTGAACGTTTCTTCGATTTTGTCGAAGTGGTTCGCTTCCGGGCCGAAGTGGCTGAACGAATGATTGCCCGCTTTCGCGGCCTCGGCGACGGCGGCGCGAAACGCCGTCCGGTCCAGGCTGTGCAGGCTGTCGCCCTCAATGATGGCGGCAGCTATCGCCTCGCGGCGGAAGATGTTTTCGAAGACGCGCTTGACGGTGGACGTGCCCGCGCCGGATGAACCAGTGACGGCAACGACAGGGTGTTTTTGCGACATGGTGATGTCTCCTGAGACAATGTGGTTGATACAGACACTGTGATCGCTGATTATACGAAGTACAGCACCATATCTTCAATCTTTTCTTCATCAGGGCACTTTTTCGAACGAAACAGCCGTGTCCCTGCACGTAATTCGTGTACGTGTTCGTGTTTCGTGTTCATGGTCGGCGGATCACGATCACAACTCTGCAGCGAAATGACCACGTTCACGAGCCACGATCACGGTCCCTTGGAAGCCGATCACGATCACGGGTCCCGCGTCCGTCATTGTTCCGAAAGCCTCCTGTGTTGGTCATTGCGAGGGAGCGTAGCGACCGAAGCAATCTCACCGTCCTTCGTACTTTCAAAAACGATGCAATTGCGGCGCTCTCGTTGGTCGCCCACAATGACGGCCTACGGCGATAGCGCTTCGCCTCCTGCCCGTCATTGCGAGCCGCCGACGGTGCAGATGAGTACAATCTCACGTCCGGCCATATGTCCCCCGCATTAGGTATAGGTCGATGATACCCCGCATAATGGGGTGGAGCGACTGCGCCTCTCGTGCTATTCTTCATACAGTTCTATACGCCGATTGATATCAAGGAGGTCACCATGGGTAGCCTCACCATTCGACTCGACGAACAGCTTGAAAAGGAACTCACCAGCCTGGCAAAGCGTACCCGTCGGACCAAGAGCGATCTGGCGAGGGAGATGCTCCGCGAGCATCTTGCCCTTGCCCGCATGGACGAATTGCGTCGACGTCTGCAGCCGAAAGCAGAGGCGATCGGCTGGCTGACCGATGAGGATGTCTTTCGAGATGTCTCGTGAGGCTCTTTCCGGATACCAACGTTCTGGTCAGCGCCATCATCGCCAGAGGCTTGTGCGAGGATCTGCTGCGCCTGCTGGTGCGCGGGCACGTTCGCGGTCGTTGGGAGCTACTCATCGGCGCTCCGGTCGAGATAGAATTCACGCGTATCTTACATACCAGGCTGCATGCCGACAATGAGACCATGGCAATCGCCCGCGACCTGCTGGCTGATGGACAGAGAGTTCCCTCCAGCGCCGTTAACCTGACCCTGCCCATCCCTGATCTCGACGATATTCCCATTCTCGCCTGTGCACTCGCAGCGCAGGCTGATTTCTTCATCACTGGCGACAAGGCGCTACTTGACTTAAACGAGGTGCACAGCATGCGCCTCTGTTCGCCAAGGCAGATGTGGGATCGGCTTTTCGCCTGCGACTGAGTTCCCGCGCATCAGCCATCGCCCACGCCTCATCACCTGACCCCCGATCCCGCCATCACGCAGTACCCAACAAGAACGGTGTGGTAGGTCCCCACCCGTTCTTCGTCAGGACAACTCTTCAAGCAAATAGAGCCGTGTTCGTATCCCTGCACGTAATTCGTGTACGTGTTCGTGTTTCGTGTTCATGGTCGGCGGATCACGATCACAACTCTGCAGCGAAATGACCACGTTCACGAGCCACGATCACGGGTCCCGCGTCCGTCATTGTTCCGAAAGCCTCCTGTATTGGTCATTGCGAGGGGGCGTGGCGACCGAAGCAATCTCACCGTCCTTCGTACTTTCAAAAACGATGCGATTGCGGCGCTCCCGTTGGTCGCCCACAATGACAGTGTAGAAGTGACCGGCTTCCTCCGTTCGCCATGGCAGCAGCGCTCGCGGGCGCTGGAGAGGGATCAGTCATTAGTGATGGAGTGAAGTAAGACCCGCGTTCGAAGTCTCTCAGTCTGTCACTTCTGTTCTCTATCCACTCCGGCCCCCGGCCGCCGGTTCAATCCCTTCTTCGTCAGGGCCGCCGTGTCGCCCATGTCCGTCATTCCCGCGAAAGCGGGAATCCAGAGGTGTTGGCAATAAGCGGCTTCCGCAACGGTCAGCTTGCGGTGATCGCTGTACGCCCTCACAATGACGGCCTACGGCGATAGCACTGCCCCCCTGGGCGTTATTGCGAGCCGCCAGCGAAGCAATCTCACCGTCTTTCCGCCGGTCAACTACGGTCAGATTGCCGCGCTCCCGCTGGTTACTCGCAATGACAGTGTCCGCGTAACCGCCGTATCCCTTCTTCATCAGGTCTCGAAGTCAATCTGTGTGAGAGTTGCTACGATGATTACTCTGCATGGTCTTAATCCCTTCTTCATC